>JAWWPL010000149.1:0-8343 GCA_033850605.1 Blastocatellia bacterium
ATTTCGGAAGTACTGCGGACTCCGCACTTAATCGCTGGCTCGCGCTTGATAGGAGTCGGTGGGTGTTCGCATCACTAATCCCTCATCTTCCAACTTCTCTAAATGCGCCAGCACTGACCGCTCAGCCATTGCGCGGGCTTTCGGGGCGACGTCTGTGTAGGCGCGCGCGACGATTTCCTGGGGCGTCGAGGCCCCTTCGCGCACGGCAGCGAGAATCAGTTCTTCGCGTTGGAGACGGTGAGTGATGTACTCGTCGATCTTCTCATAGGGATTGGCGACCGCCGGCCCGTGTCCGCCAAACAACACCGATAGGTTGGGCAGCGAGCGCATTCTTCGCAGTGACTCGAGATACTCGCGCATGTTGCCTTCCGGCGGATCGATCAGGACCGATCCGTATCCGACAATGTTGTCACCTGAAATAAGCGCGCCGGTTCGTTCGTCATAGAAACAAAGATGCCCGCGCGCGTGTCCGGGGGTGTAGAGTGCTTGCAGCCTGATTGCCGGTTCGCCGTTCAACGTCAACAGTTCGTCTGGTTCGATCGAACGATCGACGATGAACTGGTGCTTTAGAGACTCGCCAGTCAAACGGTGCGCCGCAACCCGAACACGCGTTCCATGATTTTCCGTCAAATGATTATTTAAGGCTTCAACGCCAGCCACATGATCCGGATGGACGTGCGTAAGAATGATCTCGCGCACGGTTCTTCCCTCGGAGATCAGATCATCGATGCAGGTCGCCAGGGCAATCTGTTCGTCCTCATAAGGCGAACCGGGATCGATAACCAGGATCTCGCGCGAGTTGTAGATTAGGTAACAGTTGGTGTGAGTCGCCGGCGGCTTGGTAGGAGTTCGAACCGGAAAGCAAATGTAGTTGGGATGAAACTCGATGCGGCGAGTGGGTTCGCGACGCGCTTGCGGCACCGAAAGAAATCGTTCCACCAGATCACTTGTCAGACCCGCCGCCAGCGTCTTCAGCGCATGTAGGATCGGAGGCACCGCGATAACTTCACTGCGCTGCCACTTTTCATAAGCATCACCGGCGCGGATCCATTCCCCACTCTCCAGTTCAGAGTCTTCCGTAACGTTAGGTTGTTGCTTTGCCGGACAGTTAGCGAGAAAAAACCAGGTGTCGAAACGACGAGGCGCAAACGGAGGAGTTACCCAGCGGCCAACGAAAGTGAAGTCACTGGCGTCGAGATGCAATCCATAGAGGTTCAGCAACTCTGGCCAGCTCAGGCGTTCTGATTCGAGATCGTCCAGCAGCGAAGCTCTTTGGCCGATGGTCAACGTTTCCGCACCGCGGGCGAGTAGCACTCCAACTTCCTCAAACAACTCGCGCGCTCCGCAATTGATCATCGCGGCAGTCTCTGGATCGTCACAGTTACGCACCGGGACTTCAGCATCGCTGGTTTCGCGCTGGCCGCCGGGAAAGGCATAAAAGCCGCCGAGAAAAGCGAGTTTGGTGCTGCGCTTTGCCCAGAAGAGTTCGGGGTTTGTTGGCTCTGTATCGGGCCGGACGAGAATAATTGCGGCGGCGTCTTTGGGGACTAGTGGTTTAGAGGAATCCATTCACTATCTACTGACTGCTGCGACAAGCGGGGGCAAGCCCGCCTTCCTGACCTGAGAGACTTTCCAAAAATTGATTCCTTTCCATTGGACTGTAAGCCTCTCAATCAAAGAGAAAACACTCGAGCTCAAGTGTCTCAAGGTCGGGAAGGCGGGCTTGCCCCGGCTCTTAATTCTCTGTCACGACCAGCGGAACCGTTCACCATCGCCCGGGCCCCATGGTACGCCGCGCATGTGATAGCCGCCTTCTTCCCAGAAGCCCGGCTGATCTTCGGCGAGGAAGCGCACGCCTTTGACCCATTTCGCGGATTTCCACGCGTACAGTTGCGGGATGATCAGGCGGACTGGGCCGCCATGTTCCGGCGGTATCGGAGCGCCATCATGAAGAAAAGCGAACAGCGAATCCTCTTTGAGAAAGTACTCAATGGGAACGTTTGTAGTCCATCCGTAGTCGTACGCTAAAGCCAAAACAAATTTTGCTTCTGGTTTGACGCCGGCGAGTTTGGCGATCTCACTGGTTGAAACTCCAGTCCAAACATTGTCCAGCCGCGACCAGCGGGTCACACAATGAAAGTCAGAATAAACCTTTACCGGAGGCAATCCCATGAACTCGTCGAGCGAGAACTGCAAAGGCTTTTCGACCAGGCCGGCAACTTCAAATTTCCACGTTGCCAAGTCGACCGGCGGCGCGCCGTGGGCGTCGAGCACCGGCCATTTCTTTGTTCGCGTTTGTCCCGGTGGAATCCGATTTTCGCGCCGCGTGTCCGGACTAATAATGATGCCCGGATCTGAAACATCATCCGGCGGGCGCGGATCGGTCTGCTGGTATTTCGGGTCTTTGATTAAGCCGTCAAGAAAGCTCATTCCTCGGGTCCTTCCGGCGATCGTGGGGCCGCGTCCTCGTGATATTCGTCCACACCCTCTTTGACATCACTCTTTGCTTCAAGGCGGCGGCTTTTCTTTGCCGCTAACTTGATTTCTTCGGTGAAGTCCCAGTGATCCATATTAGAGTGGCCGCGCTTGCCTCCCTGACCTGCATCGGATCGACCCTTCGAGATAGCCATCTGTTGATCTAGTTGCCGTCGGACTGTTCCTTAACCAGAGATTCGATTAGCGACTTTTCCTTGTCAACCAACGTGCGCAGTGCTTGACCAAAGATTCTTTGCGACAATGAAGGATCGCGAACCAGCAGTGTACGGAAGGCTTCGTCGGGCCACTCCAAAACGGCAGAATTCTCTTTGGCCTTAACCGAAGCCGAGCGCGGAGTGCCGCACAACATCGCCAACTCTCCGAGAATAGTGCCGGGATTTGCTTCAGTCAAAACCAGGTGCTTGCCTTCTCGCTCGACGAACACCTCGAGTTGTCCCGACAAGACCAGCAGCACAAAATCCGAAGAGTCACCTTCTTGCAACAGCACTTGGCCGGTGGCGTGCTGTTTGACTTCGCCTGCGTCGAGTAGTCGCTTCGTGCCGTTGGCAGTGAAGCCCTTGAACAAGGGAAAGGTAGTGATCAGTTCAGCGTAGTTTTCGTTCATAGGGTTCTCTTTTTTTGGAGTGCGCCGGCAGATGGAGTCAGTACCACCTGTGAGCGGATGGATCAAACACTCAACAAATGCGTTGTGTGTTAGTCCCACCCGCTCACGCAGGTGGTACTGACCACATACTCCAGAGGCGTTCGCCAACTTAAGTTCGTTGCTCAATTACTTCTCGCGCTTACGCACGGATCGTTCGGCGAGTTTCATTAATTCTTCGGGCATCCATTTGCCTACGCCTTTTGCGGTCGCTCCGGCGACGCCTTTCGAGCGATCGTGCCAGTTGTCTCGCGTGCCTTCTCCACCGCGCTGACTCTCGTAGTTTTCGGTCTGCTCCAACGAAAGGGTTATGCCCTGCGCAATGCCCGGCCAATCGTTCTGTTGGATGCCGCGCAGGACCAGGGGCAGACCGGCGGTCCAATCCTCTTCCGGAGCGCGCGCATCCTGTTCCGGAATCGTCAAATTATAAGTGGGCGGCAGGGGGCCGCCAGAGAACTCGCGCACCAGTTGCGCCGCGACCTCTTTGTACGAAGCCTTCGGGATTTCGACGCGAATAGCCTGCGCGCGTCGAAAAATGTCGGAGACTGTCGGACCGTCTGCTGTCTTACCCACAAAATCTCTCCTTATCAAGGGTTGTTGATGCAGATAAGTTACACGCGCCCAGCGGGAAGCACAACCAGAGTTCGGCCAAAACGGAACGCGGACATTCTGTCCGCCAGCGAGCGAAGCCCGCTCAGCTTTACGACTAGAAGAGCCGCTAATGGATGGTTGTTCGCGCTGCGCGCACAAGCGGACAGGATGTCCGCGCTCCAGCTTTAGATCTGTTCGAGGGTCTGGCGGGTAAACTTATCTTCGACGTTGCCGGTGTTCAGCGTCGACGCGGGTTCGAACAACATAACTTCGCATTCTGCTTCGGCAAAGGGACGGTGCTCGACGCCGTGGGGCACGATCACCAGTTCACCTGCTTCGATCCATTCTTCGCGCTCGCGCCCGTCTTCGCGATAGTCTATGCGGAATCGGCCTTTGACGACTAAAAACAACTCATCTTCGTTTTCATGGTGATGCCAGGTAAACGGACCCTGGAATTTGACGAGCTTGAGGAGTTGGCCGTTGAGTTCACCGGCGATGCGAGGGTTCCAGTGGTCTTTGATCAGCGAGAGCTTTTCGGCGAGATTGATCTTGTTCATCTTAGTGTGGAGTGCGGTAACTTGTTACCGCTTTCAAAAGCCGCGACTTGTCGCGGCCCGCAAAAAGCCGGAATAATCGACTCGCGGCGACGAGTCGCCGCTTAACAAAGCGCTGACAATTCAGCGCACTCCAAACTATTTGGCTAGTCCCATCTGCCACAGCATGAACGCGTAATCAAAGGCGGTCTCGTGAATCGCGTCATAGCGTCCTGAAGCGCCGCCATGCCCGGCGCCCATGTTTGTCTTTAACAGCAGCGGGTTGTGATCAGTTTTCAGTTCGCGGATCTTGGCGACGAACTTCGCGCCCTCCCAGTAGGGCACCTGACTATCGTTGAGCGAAACCTTTACCAGCATCGCCGGATAGCTGGCTGCATGCACGTTGTCGTAGGGCGAATACTTCTTCATGTAATCGTACGCCGGCTTCTCGTTTGGATTGCCCCACTCGATATATTCGCTGGTCGTCAAAGGGAGGGACGCATCGAGCATCGTATTGAGCACGTCGACGAATGGCACCTGGGCTACTACCGCTTTGAACAAATCGGGACGCATGTTGGTGACGGCGCCCATTAACAAGCCCCCCGCGCTGCCGCCCTGAATCACCAGCCGATCGCTCGAAGTATATTTCTGTTTGACCAGGTGCTCGCCACAGGCGATGAAATCCGTAAAGGTATTCATCTTTTGCATCATGCGGCCCGCGTCGCGCCAGGGCTCGCCCAACTCGCCACCGCCACGAATGTGCGCAATAACGAAGATCACGCCGCGATCAAGCAAAGCCAGGCGGCTGGCGGAAAAACTCGGCGAGATGGGAATGCCGTACGACCCATACGCATAGAGGAGCATCGGCGCCGAGCCATCCAGCTTCACGCTGCGCTTGTAGACCACTGACATTGGAATCTTGGTGCCGTCGGACGCAGTCGCGAACACGCGTTCGGACTTGTAATTCGCTTTATCAAAGCCACCCGGAACATCAGTCTGTTTCAGCAAGGTCGCCTGGCCTGTTTTCATGTCGTAATCGAAAACTGAACTTGGCGTGACCAGCGACTGATAGTTGTAACGCAGGACTGTGCTGTCGAACTCACGATTGGTGCTGAGTCCGGCGGCATAGACAGGTTCGGGAAACTCTATCCGGCTTCGTCTGTTCGTCTTGAAATCGACTACCTCGATTTGCTCGAGGCCATTTTCCCATTCCGACAGGGCCGCATAGTCCTTGAATAGATCCACGCCTTCAATCTTGACGGCCGGCCGATGCGCTATGAATTCCTTCCAGTTCTTCTCCGAAGGATCGGACACCGGCGCAGTGACCACGCGAAAGTTCTTGGCGCCTTTATTGGTGCGAATGTAGAAAAGATCGCCGCGATGTTCGACGTCGTATTCGTGATCGGCCTGGCGCGCAATGATTGTCTTCCAGGCGGCCTCGGGATTGCCGGCGGGGATATAGCGGAACTCGGTGGAAGTCTTGCTAGCGGCTGCCAGCATGATCACAGCTTTGTCTCTGGAGCGCTGGACGCCGATATCAAATAACTCGTCTTTCTCGTCATAGAGCAGGTCGTATTTGTCAGACCCCAGAACGTGACGAAACATTTTGTCGTTGCGCTTGGTGACCGCGTCTTCGGTCACATAGAACAGGGTCTTGTTGTCAGTGGCCCAGGCCAGGTCATCGACGCGTTCGATCTTCTCGGGCAAAAGTTCGCCGGTGCGCAGATTCTTGATCTGCAGAGTGTACTGTCGATAACCGGTGTTGTCGGTTGAATACGCCAGCAGCGTGCCGTCATCGCTGGGGGCAAAACTGCCGACAGACATGAACTTCTGACCCTTCGCCAGTTCATTCAGATCGAGAAGAATCTCTTCGCTTGCGTCCTGGCTGCCCTGCTTGCGGCAATAGATGGGATACTGTTTTCCCTCGACGGTGCGCGTGTAATAAAAGTGATTGCCCCAGCGATAAGGCACGTTACTATCTGTTTGTTTGATGTGACTAAGGATTTCCGTGTAGAGCTTGTCCTGTAAGGCCACGGTCGGCTTCATCACGGCGTCGGTATAGGCGTTCTCTGCCTCCAGATGTGCGATGACTGCCGGGTTAGCCTTTTCGCGCAGCCAGAAATAATTATCGACCAGGCGGTCGCCGTTGATCTCAGTGATCTTCGGTTTCTTTTCGGTGGGTGGCGGTGGCAGCATCATAGATGTGTTTCCATCCTGGGCTGAGACTTTAATGGCAATCATAGAAATTGAGAGAATCAGCAGCGAAAGAATAATTCGGCGTTTCATGTGATGTCTCCAGAGGCTTGGTTTAGCGGCGGGCTACTGCCCGCCGTCTCGCACTTTCCGAAACTAAGGCGGGCGGTAGCCCGCCTCTAAACCTAAACCAAAGATCTTGGTCTTCTTGACGAGCGGACCCGCTCGTCAGTCGTGGACCGTTCAACCACGAAGCGGATCGCCCCATCCCGACTGGACGTATTTTCCGTCTTTGACGATGCAGGGAACCGTCGGATCGCCTCCCGAGAACTTGAGCATTTCTGCACGCAGTTCGCGATGGGTCTGGGCATCATGATCAATGAAGGTGATGCCCTTTGAATTGTAATAATCACGCGCTTGCTGGCAGTAGGGACAGCCAGGTTTGGTGTAAATAACCAGTGCCACTCTTATCTCCTTCGTCGGTGAAAATAGTTTATCAGTTGGGCGGGGAAGTTGCGAAGCGCATGGAGGAGCGCGGACATCTTGTCCGCCAGCGGGCGAAGCCCGCTCAGCCTCCCGCTTAGAGCCTCTGTTCGAAGCTGGTTCGCGCTGCGCGCTCAGGCGGGCAGGATGCCCGCGCTCTGCTGGAAATAAAAAAAGGGACGAGCGTGCCTCAACACTCGTCCCCGCAGCGTGACCAAGCAGGTTAGCCGGATTTCAGCCCCTCCGGATTGAAACGGCCCTTCGGGTTGAAACGTTAGCCACGCTGATCCTTTGCAGTGCGGCGATTTGTCGCCGCTTTTGCTGAGCCCTCCCTCACGGTCGGGCTGCTGTCCCGATCCTTCGGGTCGGACTACTGCCCCGATCGTTCGGGTCGAGCTGCTGCCCGATCCTACCCCTCGGGTTACGGCCCTTTGCTCGTCAGTCCCGGCGCGCCTCCCGTCGATCTTGCCTGTAATCACGACGGTCGCCTCGTCGATCACGAAAGTCTCGACGAATGTCCTGGCGATCGGTGAGCAGGTCGCGCGTATCGACTCTGACTTCCTGCCGATCTGCTCGGATCTCCTCTTGTGACGCGCCCTCGCGCTTGTCGTGACGCAATTCGCGAATGTCACCATGCCGATCTCGGACATCTGCGCGAATATCACGACGGTCGCCGCGGATGTCTCGGGTATCTGATCTGACTTCGCGGCGATCGGCACGCAACTCTCGATGCTCGCCTCTGTCGATCCGTCCCGCCCTTTGCGCTGCCGCCGTTCCCAGCAACGCCAGCATTGATGCGCACACTAGCACTAAAAGAAAAAGTTTACTTTTCATCTCTCGATTCCTCCTGAAGTTTTATTCGGTCCCGGCCTGCGCAAGTTCTGCAAGCCCTGGGTCCGCCTCCGAAGAGGCAGGAGGAGAGAGAACACTGATTCGACATTGAGTGTCGATATCCGCGTTATCTTTCGCGGCGAACCCCTCACCACGCGTTTAGACGCGGCCGAAGCTTCGGTGGACGAGATTTTTGTGGCACACACTTCAGTGTGTGATTTCAGAGGATCTGCGGATTGAAAGAATCTCTAATAAGTCTTACCGCTTCGCGGTTGGAACAATCGCGCCCCAAGTCAGCGCTCCTGGGTGGTGTCTTAATTTGCGGGAGACAGCCCGAGGACAGCATGGAGTCAGTACCGGGAGCGGTAGCGACCGGGTCGCAACTTGCCCACGATCCAGGATCGCGATCACGAGACCCGGTCGCTACCGCTTCCGGTACTGACCTCATCCTCAAATTAAGACACCACCCGCTCCTCGAGAATCTGGCGCAGGTGAAAGTTCTCGGCTAAGATGCACTCCCTGTGTCGAGTAAGAAGAACAAAAGGGCGGCGGCACCCGACGCACGTTTCTCGCAGC
>JAWWPL010000156.1:0-4692 GCA_033850605.1 Blastocatellia bacterium
CTTCCATCGCGTAATTCGATGGTAGCGCCTTGGCCAATGATCGTTCCGGGAAGCAGGCGAATCGGAAACCAACGATCGCGAACCAGTCGTTGCTCAACGCCGGCAACCATTTCGCTGAAGGGAGCACCTTTGTCGGGTAGTCTCTGACGTTCAGGGACATTCAGATGCAAAGTCTCCAGCAGCTTCACACAGAGCTCGCGAACTTGATTTTCCATCTTACCGAATGATGCGCCGAACTATTGATTAACACCGCTGGCCAGAAACCCGCCATCCACCACCAGCACTTCACCCGTGATAAAGCTGGCCGCGTCCGAAGCGAGAAAGACTGCCGCGCCGGCCAACTCTTCAACTTTACCGAATCGCTTCATCGGAGTGCGCATTAGAAACTCCCGGCCGCGCTCGGTCTCGTCGAGCAACTTCTGATTCAGCGCGGTGCGGAACACGCCGGGAGCAATCGCATTGACGTTCACGCCGCTCGCCGCCCATTCAATGGCGAGCGATTTCGTCAGCATCGCTACGGCGGCTTTGCTGGCTGAGTAGGCCGCGACTTCATACAGAGCCACAAACGATGAAAGCGAGGCGATGTTTACAATGCGGCCGTAGTTACGCTCAAGCATGTGCCGGCCAAAGATCTGACAGGCGCGTAGTGTGCCGGTAACGTTGGTGTCGAGAATATCCGTCCACTCTTCGTCACCGACATCGATGGTAGGTGTGCGTTTCGTCTTTCCCGCTGAATTAACGAGGATGTCAACCTTGCCGAACTCACTCAAGCACTGCTTCAACAACCGATCCAACGAAGCCCGGTCGCTGACATCCGAAACAGCTTCCAGCGATCGCCGGCCCAGCGCGCGAATCTCTGCCGCGGCGTCCTGGACTTGTTCCAGGCGCCGCGAACTCGGCACCACGTCGGCGCCGGCTTGTGCCAGCCCGCGGGCAATCGCTCGCCCAATGCCGGAAGTGCCGCCAATGACAACCGCTGTTTTCCCAGATAGCTCAAAAGGTTGATATGGCATTTTGTGTTTTCCGAAAAAGCTGACCGTCTTTCATGTTGACTTGAAATCGTAGCTAGCCGTTCGTCATCGGGGCACTAGCCCGACCGTTAGGGAGGGCTCAACTTTTGCACGTCGCTAACACATGAGCCCTCGCTTGCGGTTGGGCTAGCAACCCGTTTGCATGCTCTGATTTTGTCAGCGAACTTTTGGAGCAAGACACTACCACATGCCGGTTAAGAAAATTAAAGACTTGACCTGAGCGCTCGATCGGAATAAAAGTGCCAACTCAAAATGTCTTCGCGCGGGAATCTAACCTATTCAATGAAAATCATACAAGCATTATTCAGCTCATGCGTTATCTCATCGTCGTTTCTGGGGATGAGTTTGATCGCTGCCGCGCAAGAGAAGAAACCCGCAGCGCCACGCGTTTTCGTAGTAGACGGTCAAACGCTGGCAGAGACAAAACGCCGGATTCAGTCGGGTGATAAGAGTTTCACTGCCGCCCTGGCGAAACTGGAAACTGATGCGCGCCGGGCCATGCAGCAGAAACCGCTTTCAGTCGTTACTAAGGCCGTCGCGCCACCAAGTGGCGACCGGCATGACTATCTTAGCCAGGCTCCCTATTTCTGGCCCGATCCGAAGAAGCCTGACGGACTGCCCTACATTAACCGCGACGGTGAGCGGAATCCGGAACTCGACAAGATTACCGATCATCTCGCTATGGACCAGATGGGAGTTGCGGTGCGCGCGCTCTCACTGGCTTACTATTTCAAGGACGATGAAGAGTACGCGGCGAAAGCGACACAACTCTTGCGCGCCTGGTTCCTTGATCCGGCAACCCGCATGAATCCGCACCTGGAGTACGCCCAATTCATTCCGGGTGTTAACACCGGACGCGGGATCGGTCTGATTGAAACGCGAGGCCTGGTAAACGTAATCGATGCGATTGGTTTGCTGGCAGGATCAAAATCCTGGACGTCTGGAGATCAGAAAGGACTTGAAGCCTGGTTCAGTACGTTCTTGCGGTGGATGCAGGAAAGCCGGAACGGTCGCGAGGAGAGCGCCAAAAAAAATAATCACGGAACGTTTTACGATGTGCAGGCGATGTCGTTCGCGCTGTTCGTGCGCCGGAACGATCTGGCCAAAGAGATCGCCGCAGCGGCTAAAGAGAAACGAATCGCGCTGCAAATCGAACCAGACGGCCGTCAGCCTTTGGAATTAGTGCGCACCAAAGCATGGAATTACAGCAACATGAATCTGGACGGATTGATTCAGTTGGCGCGGCTCGCCGAAAACGTCGGCGTGGATTTATGGGCCTATGAGACAAAGGACGGGCGTAGTATTCGCCGCGCGGTGGAATATCTCTACCCCTACGCGACGGGAGATCGACAATGGACCTATCAACAAATCGGCGGCTTCGAAGCGAAATCGTTTTTCCCCTTAATGCGCCGCGCGGCCCCGCATTACCAGGATCAGAAGTTCAAGGCCGCAGAGTTAAGAATTCCCAAATCAGATCCGACTGACCGAGAGCATCTTCTGTCTGGAACATAGAGACCCATGCGCATACTTGCCTGCTTACTAATAATCTTACTCGTTTCGATCAGCGCTCCGTTTCGAGCGCAGGAAAAATCACCCTCAAAAATCTACCATGACGGCTGGATTGATCTGAATAAAAACGGCCGCATGGATGTCTATGAAAATCCGGCGGCGCCGATCGGGCGGCGGGTTGAAGATTTGCTGTCGCAAATGAACCTGGAAGAGAAGACCTGCCAGACAGCTACGCTCTACGGATATAAGCGTGTGCTTCAGGATGAGCTGCCGACATCGAAGTGGAAAAACGAGATCTGGAAGGATGGCATCGCCAATATCGATGAGCATTTGAATGGATGGGCCGCGGGTTCAAAAAGCATCTATGCAACTGACATCCGCAAGCATGTATGGGCAATGAATGAAACGCAACGCTTCTTTGTGGAAGACACGCGCCTGGGAATACCAGTCGACTTTACCAATGAAGGACTGCGTGGGTTGGCGTTTACCACGGCTACCAGTTTTCCATCAGAGCTGGGCATGGGGAATACGTGGGATCCTGGCCTGGTTCGCGAGATGGGGCGCATTACCGGCCAGGAGGCTCGAGCCCTTGGTTACACAAACGTCTATGCGCCAACTTTGGATGTGTCCCGCGACCAGCGTTGGGGACGCATCGAAGATACTTACGGTGAAGATCCCTATCTGGTGTCACGCCTCGGCGTGGAAATGGTGAAGGGTTTACAGGAACAGCATAACGTCGCATCGACCGGCAAGCACTTCGCTGTTTACAGCGTGGGGAAGGGAGCGCGCGAAGGTGAAGCGCGAACTGATCCCCAGGTTTCGCCGCGCGAGGTCGAAAACATCCTGTTGCCTCCTTTCCGTGCGGCAATCAAAGAAGGCGGCATGCTCGGGGTCATGAGTTCCTACAACGACTATGACGGAATACCGGTGACCGGGAGCAAGTACTGGCTGACAGATCGTCTGAGAAACGATTTCGGGTTCCAGGGTTATGTAGTGTCCGATAGCGCGGCCGTCGAATATCTTTACAACAAACACGCGGTTGCGGCGAACATGAAAGATGCCGTGCGTCAGTCTATTGAAGCCGGTTTGAATGTTAAGACAAACTTTACCCGGCCTGATGACTTCATTTTACCGTTGCGCGAGCTGGTGAAAGAAGGAACAGTGTCGCTGAAGACACTCGACGATCGGGTTCGTGATGTGCTGCGGGTAAAGTTCACTCTCGGCGTCTTCGATCATCCATACGTTGCGGACGCGGCGGCAACCGAGCGACTGGTGAATTCAGTGGATCACCAGCAGGTGGCCCTGCGCGCAGCGCGGGAAAGCATCGTCCTGCTCAAGAATGACCAGAACATTCTGCCTCTTAATAAAGAAATCAAATCCATCGCAGTCGTAGGTGCCAATGCCGACGATGACAGTACGGCTCGGTACCGCTATGGTCCGTCCGGCGTAAAAGGCGTGACGGTCCTGGAAGCAATCAAGACAAAGCTCGGCAGCCGTGTGATGGTGAACTACGCCAAAGGCTGTGAGATAACCGATGCTCACTGGCCGGAGAGTGAAGTTCTGCCCGAACCACTGACTCGAGAAGAGTCCAGTGAGATCGGCAAAGCCGTCGCCGCGACGGAAAGATCCGACCTGGCCATAGTCGTGCTGGGCGATTCGATGAAGACCGTGGGCGAAAGCGTGTCACGCACCAGCCTTGACTTGCCCGGTCACCAGTTGGACCTGGTCAAGGCAGTGCATGCTACCGGTAAACCCGTAATCGTGGTTCTCATTAATGGCCGGCCGATGAGCACCAATTGGATTAGCAGATACGTGCCGGGAATTATCGAAGCCTGGTTTCCGGGAGCGCAGGGAGGAACCGCAATCGCAGATGTTCTATTTGGTGATTACAATCCGGGCGGAAAGCTAACTGTCACCGTTCCGCGCACGGTCGGTCAAATCCCTTTTAATTTTCCCACTAAGCCAAAGGCCCAATGGGAGGGCGAGAAGAGTCGCGTGAATGGTGCTCTTTACTATTTTGGACATGGGTTGAGCTATACGACTTTTGCATACAGCAATCTCCGCGTGACTCCACCGGTTCAAGATCCACGTCGAGATATCGCGATCAGGGTGGATGTAAAGAACAGTGGCGCACGCGCAGGGGACGAGGTAG
>JAWWPL010000188.1:0-5091 GCA_033850605.1 Blastocatellia bacterium
GTGTTCAATTGCACGGGGACGAGTCGATCGAGTTTTGCCGCGATCTAAAACTACTGTTGAAAGACCGGCTCTTGATTAAAGTCCTCCGCGTTTCGGATACCTTCGCGCCGAGCGATGTGCAGCTATATCAGGCTGATGCAATCATGCTGGACGCATTTCACGACGAGCTGCGTGGGGGTACCGGAAAGATCGTTGACTGGGACATTGGTCGCTCGGCAAGCTCGTTGGTGCCACGCTTGTTTCTCGCGGGCGGTCTCTCACCAGAGAACGTCACCCAGGCCATTGCCCACGCCCAAGCCTATGCTGTCGACGCCTGCAGCTCATTGGAATCTTCACCGGGACAAAAAGACGCGAAGCGGATGAAAGCGTTTGTTCAAGCTGTGCGCAACGGGTAAACTCCGTCCTTGAGCCATGGGAAAAAGTTGCTGAGGGAAAAGGTTTGTCGCAAACAATAACAGCGCCTCTGATCGCGACTCCAGGTGAGCCGAAGGCTCAGTCGGGTGCCAAGGACGGTTTGTCCGAACAACCCTCGGCGCGCGCCCTGTCAGCGCTAAATTTGCAAAAATCGTATGGACGACGCCGAGTGGTTGACCAGGTCACTTTGCATGTCGAGCCCGGCGAAGTCGTCGGACTGCTGGGCGCGAATGGCGCCGGCAAAACCACGACGTTCTACATGATTGTCGGCCTCGAAACACCGGAAGCCGGGCGGGTCTATCTCGCCGGTCAGGACGTTACCCATTTGCCGATGTATTTGCGGGCGCGCCTGGGTCTCGGTTATTTGCCACAAGAGCCTTCTGTCTTTCGGAAGATGACCGCGGCGGAAAATATTCTGGCGGTGCTGGAGACTATGGGGTTACGACGGCGTGAACAGCGGAAGCGAGTCGAAGAGTTGCTACAGGAGTTCGGCATTGAGCACGTGCGCAACACGCGGGGCGATTCGTTGTCCGGAGGTGAACGCCGCCGGACTGAAATCGCTCGAGCGCTGGCGACTGAGCCCCAATTTATTTTGCTCGACGAGCCGTTTGCCGGAATCGACCCGAAGGCCGTCGATGACATTCAAAGTGTCATACTCTATTTGCGTGGTCGAGGAATCGGAATCCTGATTACCGATCACAATGTTCGCGAGACACTCGGCGTTACGGACCGCGCTTATATCATGGCAGAAGGAAAGATTTTCAGATCCGGTGCGCCGCGCGCCTTGACAGAGGACGCTGAAGTACGAAGGCTTTATCTTGGTGAAAAATTCCGCATGTGATCCGGTGCAGGATTAGCACGCGATAGGTTATAATCCCCCCACGGTTAATCCGTAAAACGAAAATCCCCGGCAGTAGTCAGGTTAGTTACTTAGCTTATGTCAGTCAGGCTAACTACAAGTCTTTCCCAACGTCTCGTGCTTACGCCGCAACTGCGTCAGCGCATCGAGATGTTGCAGATGACTACGATCGAGCTCACTGACTTAATTCAGCAACAACTCACTGAAAATCCGGTGCTCGAAGAGGTCGCGACCCAGGAAGAGGCGCGCGAACTGGCCGAAAAGATCCTGGATCACATGGCCAGCGGCGGGGAGTTCGAGAATTTCGAGGCGCCGACGGCTGAAGCGTCCGCCCCCAACCTGGGAGAGCCTGCTTCGAATGGGTCCGGTGAAATGGACGTCGAAGCGGCTTTGTTGCCTGACTCTGAAACCGAGTTTGCCGCTAATTCCGATGCCGAGGGCGCGAGCCTTGAAGCCGGTGAGGAACTGGCCCCGGAAGACTCTCGTGATTCATTTGAAGAAGTCGACTTTGGTCGAGAGTTTCAGGACTATCTCGATCCGGGCTATAAAACGCAGGAGTTCGAATACAAGGAAGACGCTCCGACTTTTGAGCAGTTTTTGACAAAGGCGCCTTCGCTCGCCGAGCACCTCGAATGGCAACTCCACATGGATTCCGCGGAGGGTCCCCTGTGCGACGCTGCCGAGGCCGTCATTGGTAATCTCGATCCGGACGGACGCCTGAACGCCACCAATGAGGAGATTGCGGCGCAGGGCGGCTGGAGTGGGGAACTGGTTGAGCAGGCGCGCCTGGTGGTTACTAAACTCGAGCCTGTCGGCTGTGGCACACGCGACGTGCGCGAATGTCTCCTGACTCAACTCGAAGGGCGCGGTGAAACGGACCGGCTGGCGACCCGATTGATTCGAGATCATCTGGAGGAACTACAGCAGCACAAGCTGCCGCATCTTTCAAAGCAGATTGGGATTGATTTGGAAACGCTCGCCGCTGAGCTGCAATTTATTCGCACTCTTGATCCGTTTCCCGGCCGCCGTTATTCAGCAGAAGAACCAATCCTGATTTCGCCCGAGATTTATATCGAGAAGCTGGAAGAGAACGGCGAGTATGTGATCTATTTTGCCGATGACGGCAGTCCCAGGTTACGAATCAGTCCCAGCTATCAACAGATGCTGTCGCAGGCCAGCGTAACCAAGGAGACGCGCAACTTTATCAAAGAGAAGATGCGTTCAGCCGTGGACTTGCTGCGCAACATCGAGCACCGCCGTCAAACGATTTACCGGGTCGTCGAGTCAATCGTGCACCGGCAAAGGGAGTTCCTCGATCATGGAGTCCAGTTCATCAAGCCCATGATGCTCAAAGACATTGCCGAAGACATCGGCATGCACTTGTCGACAGTTTCGCGCGTGGTTAATCGCAAGTACGCGCACACACCTCAGGGCGTGATCGAACTGCGACGCTTCTTTACGGAAGGCATGTTGAATGAAGACGGCGAAGAGGTTTCAACCCGCATCATCAAGCTAAAGATCAAAAAATTGATTGAAGAAGAAGACTCTCACAACCCTATTACGGACGATCACGTGGTAAAGATCCTGGTGAAGGACGGAATTAAGCTGTCGCGCCGCACCGTAGCAAAGTATCGGGATCAGATGAGTATTCCGGGCTCGCGCGAGCGGCGGGCAGTCGTCTAGCGAATTCAGTAACGGCTCTGGTTTTTAACAAACGGGGAAGGTAACACTCAGAATGACGTTTGAATACACGGGGCGGCATGTCGAGGTCACACCGGCGATACGCCGCCATGTCGAAGAGCAATTCAAGAAGCTCGAGCATCTGTTTGATGGTGACGGTGCGCATGCGCATGTAATTCTGGCGGTCGAGAAGAACCGGCACACCGGCGAACTGATCGTTCACTGGCGCGACCACACGTTGACAGCTAAGGATACCAACGGCGACATGTACATGTCGTTGAGTCGCGCGATCAGCAAAATCGAGAAGCAGGCAACTAAACTAAAAAAGAAGATTATCGATCGCAAGCATAGCTCGCCTAAGACGTCTATCGCTGTATCCAATCCCGATGGCCAGTTAAAAGCGGCCCCGCTTCCGGTGCGGATTATCAATGCCCGCCGATATAACGTGAAGCCGATGACGGCGGAAGAAGCAGCGCTTGAACTCTCAGACAGGACCGATAGTTTCGTGGTCTTTCGCGATGCAGACACGAGCCGGGTCGGGGTCCTCTATAAACGACAAGATGGAAACTTCGGCTTGATCGAGCCTTAATGAAATGGTGAGTAGAAATCGTTGGGAGGAGTTACATCGTCGGATGTCGCTCCTCCTTCTTTCTTTCAGAAGTGCAATCCACGAAATCACACGAACTCGAACTAGTTTCTGTGTGGCACGCGCATCTTGCGCGTGTCGTCACGGCCGGGGACGTCCGTGTCACGTTTGAAACTGAACCAGCACTGCTCGCGGTTAGTGTTTTCAGATTAGGACACTACCCTGCTCGCGGTTAGCCTTGTTGTTTTCCGTTGTTAGCACTACATTCACTAGTTACTTCTTCGTTCTGATCAATGCCCAAGGCTAAAACCAGCAAACAGGGTCCCGCGGATATCGTGATCATAACCGGGCTGAGCGGCTCGGGCATGACCTCAGCTACCAACGCCTTCGAGGACCTCGGCTATTTTTGCGTCGACAACATGCCGTTGACACTTTTGCCGACGTTCGCGCGTTTGGTTCGCGCCCAGGAAGACGAGCTGGGCCGAATAGATCGCGCGGCGCTGATCATTAGTTTTCGTGAAGGGCGATTCCTTTCGGATTTTGCCAAGCAGTTGCGCGTCCTGCGCAAGGGTGGTCTGCGAGTTTCGGTAATATTCTTTGAAGCTTCAGACGAAATCCTGGCGCGCCGTTTCAGCGAAACCAGACGACCGCATCCCGCGGATCGCGCTAAAGGCCTGTTTGATGCGATTCGAGCTGAGCGCCTGGCGATGAAGCCAATCCGTGGGCTGGCCGATGAGGTGGTTGATACTTCCGACCATACCGTTCATTCTTTGCGCAAGGTCTTGCTCGATCGATTCAGCCCACGCGGAGAATCAGTGCCCTTGCGCGTGCAGGTCTTGAGCTTTGGACACAAGTTCGGGACGCCGCGCGACATGGAACTGCTGTTCGATGTACGACACCTGCCAAATCCTTTTTTTGTTCGCGAGTTGCGAGAGCTGACTGGAAGTGATCGGCGAGTCGTGAAGTACTTGAAGACGCAACCGGAAGTCGAAGAGACGCTGGAGCGGTTCAGCGATCTGCTTTATTACCTTTTGCCGCAATATCAGCGCGAGGGCAAATCTTATTTGACCGTGGGAATCGGCTGCACCGGCGGTCGCCACCGATCGGTAATGATAGCGAACGAGATTGCCGGACGATTACAGCGCGCTGGTTTTGACGCCCAAGCGGTCCACCGTGACATGCGCAAAAGCGCGCCGGCCCGAAAGAAAGCTGCTCGATAGAGTTTGAATCCTGGGAAACGAAATGAAAGTCATCGATTCGCATCCTGCCCAAACTGAGCCGGTCCGCCTGGTGGGCGGTGTAATCGTCACGCACGGACACCTGGCGAGCGAGTTCATCGCCGCGGCCGAAATGATCGTGGGTCCCATTCCACACGTCACGCCCGCGTCGATAGACTGGCACGATGATATTGATGTGGCGCGCCAGGAACTGGAACGCGCCATCGCGCGGGTCTCTCAGGGCAGTGGCGTGTTGCTACTCACTGACATGTTTGGCGGCGCACCCACCGATATTGCCTCAATGTTCCTGGGGGACACGGGAATCGAAGTGGTCA
>JAWWPL010000215.1:0-8710 GCA_033850605.1 Blastocatellia bacterium
AAAAGGAGCAAGGAAATGAAACGACTCTTTACTACGGTCGTATTGGTCGGGATCACATCATTTTTGTCGACCGGAGTTTTCGCTCAGTCTGAATCACGTGATGATTTGCTGAATGGAATAGCCTCCAAACGGACCGAACTTTCGGCTCTGGAAAAGAAGTTTCTTGCTCCCTCGGAACAAGATTTCACGGCCTATGCTGAGTTTCTGCGGCAGCCTGATACGGGATTGCTCCGACTCTTGCCCCGCGAGATTTACGAAAGCGATACCTATAAGAACAACAGGAAGACTCTGACGGTGCGCGGCGGCGGAGCTTACTATTCCTTTTCGCGCCGCTCGCATGAATACGGATACGCCACGGACATTGGCCTGGAACAGGGCTATCTACAAGTAGGCTTCGCGGGGGCTGACTACGGAATGCTTACTAAATCCGCTGACCTGCCGTTGGAAGTGCTATCCTTCGAACATCCGAGCATCCGGTTTCTTGCCGCATACGCGGCGGTCACTGAAGAGCCGCAAGCCCGTTTGGAGCAGCGGCGCTTTGGAGCCGGTACTATCATTGAAGGACAGGTCTATAAAGAAAGATTACCGGTTGAGGTTGGCGCGACTTACATTCTGCGATCGGTAAATTTTTCTGAATCAGACGTCCTGGTTGGGTTCCGGGTTATTCGCAAGGACGATGACGGAAGTCTAATTATTGCCTGGAAACTGCTGAAGAAGTATCCCGTCCCTCAATTAGCGCGAAACAATTGAAGCGCAATCGAAAAACGAAGACATCATCTCCATGGCCTATCAGGTAATCGCGCGCAAATGGCGCCCGCAAAAATTCGAAGACGTAACCGGGCAGGAAGTGCTGACCCGCACCCTGCGCAACTCCATCGAGCATGGCCGGCTGCATCACGCTTATCTTTTCTCCGGCGCTCGGGGCGTCGGAAAGACGACTACGGCGCGGCTGGTTGCCAAGGCGCTTAATTGCCATAAGGCCGCCGGCCCGACCGGCACGCCCTGCGCTACCACGGATGAAACTGCCTGCGCTTCGTGTCGTGAAATCGCGGAAGGTCGATCGATGGATGTGCTGGAGATCGACGCGGCTTCCAACACCGGAGTGGACAATGTCCGCGACGTGATTATCGGCAGCGTGGCCATTTCGCCTGCCCGCGATCGCTATAAGGTTTTCATCATCGATGAAGTCCACATGCTCTCCGGGCCGGCTTTTAATGCTCTTCTCAAAACGGTCGAAGAACCGCCGCCCAACGTGGTGTTTATGATGGCCACCACCGAAGAGCACAAGGTTCCCGAAACAATAACCTCGCGTTGCCAACTTTTTGAGTTTCGCACGATTGCCACCGCAAAAATTGCCGAACGCCTGCGCTTCATTGCGGACGCGGAAAAGATTTCCATTTCTGATGAAGCGGTGCGCGAAATCGCGCGCGCCGGCGACGGCTCAATGCGCGACGCGCAGTCGGCCTTCGATCAGGTCATCAGTTTTGCGGGCGATAAAATTAAGACCGAGGACGTTGAGAAGGCCCTGGGAATTGCCGGCGCCGATGTTCTGGCCCGCGTCGTTGCCGGCATAGCGGAGAACAAGGCCGCGGAGGCACTGGCCATCGTTGATGATCTGGTAATGCGTGGGCACAACCTGCGCAACTTCTGTCGCGACGTGCTCGGACATTTACGTGATCTACTGGTGGTTAAGGTCTCGGGTGATCCTAAGTTGCTCGATTCGTCTTCCGCCCAGGCATCCACTCTGGAACAGCAGGCCGCGCTCTTTACTGAATCTGATCTGGTGCGTTTCTTTCACTCACTGGCGGAAACCGAGGCAAGTTTGAAGGATGCCGCTAATCCGCGTTATCAGGTTGAAGTGGGATTGGTGAAATTGATGGAGATGCGCCGGCTGGCGTCGCTGAGTGATCTAATCGGCCGCATTACTGAACTCGAGGACGCTCTGCGGACCGGGCAGCCACCGGCGCAAAGAAAGGGCCCACAGTCCGCTCCTGAAAGCAGCCCAGGTAAAGCGCCGGCTCGGTCGGCAGCCTCAGCCGGAGGGAGCCGGAGCACCAGCGCGAGTAGTGACGACACCGCTCGCGATAGCGAGCAGGTGGTTGCACGCCCAAGTGAAGAATCTGCGGATACAAAAGGCCCTTCCGAATCGATAACGAATGAAGCATCTGGAACTAGTTCAGGCTCGATTATTGACCAAATCAAAGCCGCGCTCGAAAACAAGAAACGCCGAATGCTGATCGCCGCCCTGAATGCCTCGTCCCGTGCCGAGTTGGAAGGCGATGAGTTGCTAATCGAATTCACGCCTGATGCGAAACACTCTCGCGACACATTGGCAAAAGCGGATAACGCCAAGGCTCTGCGTGAAGCGTGCCGCGAAGTGTGCGGGCGCGACGTCGGAATCCGTTTTGTGGTCAAAGACGTGAGCAGTGAAGAGGACGAACAACTGTCGCCGGAGGAAGAGGAGCGTCGTTCAAAGAAACAGATTCGGCAGGCCGCAGCCCAGAACCCCACCGTCCAACAGGTCCTGCGCGCCTTTGGCGGCGAGATTGTTGATGTCAAGATGCAGTGAATTGCCACCTTCCTTACATTTGATCTGACACTTTTATTTGGTGGGTTCCGCGCGCAACCGTGAGGAATGCCTTCGCTGCATGTGAAAGCGTCGCCCCCTTGCGATAGATCAAGTGCACTCGTCTTTCCAGACGCATCTCTTTCACCGCCAAACCCGCGAGCTGCTTGCGCGCAATTTCAGTTTGGGCTGCGAGACGAGGTATCAGGGCGACGCCCAATCCTTTCTCAACCAATCGTTTGATTGCTTCCAGGGTCGGCATCTCCATAGAAATATTCAGGGGCGTGCGCTGCTTCTCAAAAGTCTTCACCACTTTTTCGCGATACGGCGACGGCACGTTATGCGCAATGAAAGACTCGGCGCCCAATTCGCGAACTGAGACTACCTTCTTCGCTGCCAGTGGATGATCCGGAGCGACAATCAAGGCCAGTTCGTCCATCGCTAAGGGAACCGACTTGATCGCCTGGTCAACCGGTTTGAAAGAAACCACGCCGATCTCCACATCACGACCGAGAATCTCGCCCGCGATGCGACTCGCCAGACTTCGCTTCACTTCAATCTTGATATGTGGATGGCGCGCCCGAAAGATCGGAATCAATGGCAACAGGCACATGACCGTATATTCATTGGCGCCCAGCGACAACTTTCCGCGATGCAGGTCGCGGAGTTCGCGAATGGCCGAGTGAGCGTGGTGCCGCAGGTTCATCATCTGCTGAGCAAAATCGAATAGGACCCGCCCGGCCGCAGTCAACGTGCCGTCTTTCGAAGAACGATCGAACAGCGCCTCGCCCAGTTCGGCCTCCAGTCTGCGAATTCCCTGACTGACTGCCGGCTGGGTACGGTGCAGGGCCTCAGCCGCGCGTGAAAAGCTCTTTTCCTGGGCCACCGCCAGGAAAACTTCCAACTGATTAATGTCCATCGGTAATCACCCTCGAGGTTATCCAGAGTCGCGGTAATGTTTATGATATCAGATGAGCTTATCTTATCATAAAAATTATAACTTTGACTTTGAGGGCCTCCCGGCTTAGGATTCCCTTTTCCAGACGGAAACGGAGGGCGAAGTGTGATGACATCCAAGCGGGTAAGAATCTTTGACACGACGTTGCGCGACGGCGAGCAATCGCCGGGCTGTTCAATGGACCTGGGGGAAAAGGTGCGACTGGCGCGGAAACTCCAGGCGCTCGGAGTCGATATCATCGAAGCCGGATTCCCGATTGCCTCAGACGGCGACTTTGCAGCGGTCAAGGCCGTCGCGGCCGAGTGTCGCGAAGTAACCGTGGCCGCTCTTTGCCGCACCTTGGAGATGGACGTGCTCCGCGCGGCTGAAGCGCTGCACGGCGCAGCCCGGCCACGCATTCACACGGTTGTGGCGACGTCGGATATTCATCTCGAGTACAAGTTGAAGAAAACTCGAGCTGAAGTAATCGAGATGACCCGCCACGCGGTACGCCTGGCCCGAAATTTCACCGACGAGGTTGAGTTCTCAGCCGAAGACGCCACTCGCACTGACGTCAACTATCTCTGCGAAGTGTTCGCGACGGCAGTGGCGGAAGGCGCGACGATCCTCAACGTTCCCGATACGGTGGGCTATACTCTCCCTGCTGAATTTTCACAATTGGTGAGCACAGTGCGCGAACGGGTCGTTGGTGATCGCGAAGACATAACCATCAGCGTGCACTGCCACAACGACCTCGGCCTGGCAGTGGCAAACAGTTTGGCGGCGATCGATGCCGGGGCCAGACAAATTGAATGCACAGTCAACGGGATTGGCGAGCGCGCCGGCAATGCTTCGCTGGAAGAGATTGCGATGGCCATGCGAGTCCGCGCGGATCGGTTGCCCTTTGAAATCGGCATTGACACTAGTCAGCTTTATTCCACCAGTCAATTACTCTCCGCGATTATTGGTTTTGGCGTCCAGCCGAACAAGGCCATCGTCGGCCGCAACGCCTTTGCGCACGAAGCCGGCATACATCAGCACGGAATGATCAGCAACCCGCTCTGTTACGAGATCATGACGCCTGAATCGGTGGGAGTGCCCACTAATGAACTGGTTCTGGGGAAGCATTCGGGACGACATGCATTGGCGCTGCGGTACCAGGATCTCGGTTATTCTCTTGATGCGGGGGAACTAGACGCAGCTTATCGCCGCTTTACCGATCTGGCGGATCGCAAGAAGCGAATTTACGATCAGGATCTAATCTCCCTCTTGGTGGCCGAGACAGCTGTTCCTGCGGAAGCGGCAATCACCGCTGAAGAAAAACAGTGGGCGCGAACCGTTGCGGCGTAGATTTGAAGAGCGGTGACTTGTCGCCGCTCTCTACCTGGGAACAAAGGAAGAAGCTGCGACCAGTCGCAGCACTTCAAAGGGTATGCAGTTAAAAATCGTAGTCCTTCCGGGTGATGGAGTTGGGCCGGAAGTTACCGAACAGGCCGTGTTTGTCTTGCGCGAGATCGCGAACATTCACGGCCACAACTTTCAATTCACCGAACATGACGCCGGCGGGGTGGCGATCGAGCGCTGGGGCTCACCGCTGCCACAGGCGACGCTGGATGCCTGTGTGGGCGCCGATGCCGTGTTGCTGGGCGCGGTGGGCTCGCCCGACTTTGATCACCTGGCTCCGGATAAGCGGCCTGAGGCCGGTCTGCTCTTGCTGCGGCGAACGTTGGGGGGCTTTGCGAATCTCCGGCCGATCAGTTGTTTTCCATCGTTGGCCGGCGCATCTCCGCTGCGCAGCGAAATTATTGAGGGTGTTGATATATTGTTTGTCCGCGAGTTGCTCGGGGGGCTTTATTTCGGCGAGCCACGAGGTCTGATCTCACAAAACGGAAGTTCGTCCGCCTTTAATACCATGCGGTATACCGTCAACGAGATTGAGCGGGTGGCGCGCATCGCTTTTGCGGCCGCGACAAAGCGCCGCGGCAAACTAACCTCGGTTGATAAAGCCAACGTGCTTGAGACGTCACAGTTATGGCGCCAGACGGTTTCGCGCGTGGCCATGGAATATCCGGAAATTGAGCTTGATCATCTCTACGTTGACGCGGCGGCAATGCACATCATCACTCACCCGAGAAGATTCGATGTGATCCTCACTGAGAATTTGTTTGGTGACATTCTTTCAGATGAAGCGTCGGTGATCTCCGCCTCCCTGGGCATGCTGGCGTCGGGGACAGTGGGCGGCACGGTCGATCTATATGAGCCCGTTCACGGATCCGCGCCGGATATTGCGGGAAAAGGAATCGCGAATCCGTTGGGGGCAATTGCGTCAGCGGCCATGCTATTGCGACAGACGGCCGGGCTGGAGGACGAAGCCGCGGACATTGAAGCGGCAATCAGCGCCGTGCTGGATGCGGGATATCGCACGCGGGACATTGCCCACGGAAGCAGCGGCCACTTGATAGGCACCGTGGAGATGGGGAATCTTATAGCGGAGGCCGTCGTTGAGATAGCCGACATGCGGCATGCTTATCATGCGGTTTAGTCAGTGGTTAGTAGGTTCAAAGCACCACCAACGGACAACTGACAACCAACAGTCTTTATGCCTCGCACACTCTTCGAAAAAGTTTGGGATGCGCATGTGGTGCGCGCTGAGCCGAACGAGCCTGCCCTGCTTTATATCGACCTTCATCTCGTGCACGAAGTCACTTCGCCACAGGCGTTTGACGGCTTGCGCATAGCGAACCGGCCAGTTCGCCGGCCCGGCCTGACCATCGCGACGATAGATCACAATGTTCCGACCACGGATCGCAGTCAGCCAATCACGGATCCGATTGCCGCCCGGCAAATCGAAACGCTCAGGCAGAACTGCGCTGAATTCGGCATCACACTTTTCGATATCAACTCCAGGGACCAGGGCATCGTACATGTCATCGGACCCGAGTTGGGGCTGACCCAGCCAGGCATGACTATCGTCTGCGGCGACAGCCATACCAGTACCCACGGCGCCTTTGGGGCGCTGGCTTTCGGCATCGGTACCAGTGAGGTCGAACACGTTCTGGCGACGCAATGTCTGCCGCAAAACAAGCCCCGCACGATGCTGGTGCGCACGCACGGGCTATTATCTGAAGGCGTGACGGCAAAAGATCTCGCGCTCGCCATCATCGGGCAGATTGGCACAGACGGCGCGTCAGGTCACGTGATCGAATATGCAGGAGCAGCGGTACGCGCGCTCACGATGGAAGGCCGCATGACTCTCTGCAACATGAGCATCGAAGCAGGCGCGCGCGCTGGAATGATCGCGCCTGATGAAACTACGTTCGCGTATCTCGAGGGCCGGCGGTATGCTCCGCGCGCAACGGAATGGCTGGAAGCTGTCGCATACTGGCGGACGCTGTCGTCCGACCCGGCCGCTCAATTTGATCGGATCGTTGAGATTGACGCAGCCGCAGTTGCTCCCTGCGTTACCTGGGGCACCAGCCCCGGAATGGTCGTGCCGGTGACCGGCAATGTTCCTGATCCCACGGAAGCAAAGGGTGAAGGTGAGCAGCGGGCGGCACAGCGAGCGCTCGAATATATGAGACTCGAGCCGCACACAAAGATCGCCGACGTGACCATCGATCGCGTTTTCATCGGGTCGTGCACCAACTCCAGGCTGGAAGACTTGCGCGCCGCCGCGCGAGTGGTCAAGGGTCACGATGTCCACAAATCCGTCCGGGCGATGGTGGTGCCTGGTTCACAGAACGTCAAACGCGCGGCTGAGGCCGAAGGTCTCGATCAGATTTTTCTGGACGCCGGATTTGAGTGGCGCGAAGCGGGATGTTCAATGTGTCTGGGGATGAATGCCGACATTCTGGCGCCGGGTGAACGCTGCGCATCAACCAGCAATCGCAACTTTGAAGGCCGGCAGGGACGTGGCGGCCGCACGCATCTGGTCAGTCCGGCGATGGCCGCGGCAGCCGCGATCGCGGGACACTTTGTTGATGTGAGAGAGTGGGATTACAAATAGGTTTCATGTTGGGAACCGCGAACTTGAAACACACTAGACCTGAAACTTGAAACTAAAATGGAGCCTTTTCGAATTCACGCCGGCCTAGTAGCTGTTCTCGATCGATCCAACGTCGACACGGATCAGATTATTCCCAAACAGTTTCTTAAGCGGGTCGAGCGCACCGGCTTTGGTGAATTTCTTTTTTACGACTGGCGCTTCCGGTCTGACGGCCAACTCGACCCTTCCTTCCCCTTGAACGACGCGCGTTACCAGGGCTCGTCAATTTTGATCGCCGGAAAGAATTTCGGCTGCGGATCTTCACGCGAGCACGCGCCATGGTCCCTGGCCGATTTCGGCTTTCGCGTTATTATCGCGCCGTCATTTGCCGACATCTTCGCGAATAACTGCTTCAAAAACGGTTTGTTGCCGATTGTCCTCGACGATCCATCCGTGGCGGAACTGATGCGTCGAGCTCAACAAATCGAAAATTATCGCGCGACAGTTGATCTGGAGCGTAAGACAGTCAGCGACGAGCATGGTTTTTCCGCAAGCTTCGAGATCGATGACTTCCAACGGTATTGCCTGCTCGAGGGCCTGGATGATGTTGACCTCACGTTGAAACACGAAAATAAGATCACGGAGTATGAAAGCACTCGAGCGATCTGGCGGACCTAACCCGCCCCGGCATGTTGCTGAAAAACCAATACAATTCACGAAGGTACGCGAAACAAGCGCGCAGAAAGAAGTCAATTTGGCCTATTTCGTGTGATTTCGTGGATCGTTCCCCGGCTCCTGACCGAGACTCAACAAAGTTTCAGAAGTTTGCCAGCTCGTCGTAATCTCACCAGGCGATTGGAGCGAACAAAAAACCGGAGCCTCTCGTATAGATTCGCGCGGAGGTTTTGACTATGCGCGATCCAGCTTTGGCAGGAATTCTTAGTTTACTTATTCCCGGATTAGGTCAGATCTACAACGGGCGGGTCCTTATCGGGGTCATCTGGATGGTTGTCTTCGGTGTCTCCTGGATCGGATCGGTGGGCATCTTCGGATGGATCATCCATCTCATTTCCGCGTGGTGCGCGTATTCGTACGCCAAGGATCATCCGGTGCGGGCGCGAGCGTCCGATACTTTTTAGTTTGTCGATCTCCTTCGCAATGAAGTCAGTACCACCGGCGCGGAACGCGGACATCCTGTCCGCCTGAGCGCGAAGCGCGAAAA
>JAWWPL010000226.1:0-12765 GCA_033850605.1 Blastocatellia bacterium
TTCTGGTTGTTGGCCGTCTGATTGATCGCTTCGGAACCAAAATTGGTTATTCAGCGGCGCTCATCATCTGGAGCATTGCCGCGATGTCACACGCGCTCGCCCGCTCGGCTTTTGGTTTTGGTGTGGCCCGGGCCGCCCTGGGCGTCGGTGAGTCAGGAAATTTTCCGGCGGCGATCAAAACGACGGCGGAGTGGTTCCCCAAGAAAGAACGCGCTTTTGCTACGGGCATATTCAATGCCGGATCTAACGTCGGGGCCATCGTCGCTCCGCTCACGGTTCCCTGGATTGCCATCAACTGGGGATGGCAATGGGCTTTTATCCTGACTGGAGCGATTGGCCTTTTGTGGCTCGCCTTTTGGATCCCGCTGTATGCGAAGCCCGAGGCGCACCCGCGCCTCTCGAAAGCTGAGCTCGATCACATTCAATGTGATCCGCCCGACCAAGCCGGCGCGAGAGTCCCCTGGCTTAAGCTAATTCCTCATCGTCAAACATCGGCGTTTGCGATCGGGAAGTACATGACCGATCCGATCTGGTGGTTCTACCTTTACTGGATTCCAAACTTCCTGCGGCAAAACCACGGACTCGATCTTTCCACGATTGGTCTGCCCTTGATTGTTATCTATGTGATCGCTGACGTGGGCAGCATCGGCGGTGGCTGGTTGTCGTCAACACTAATCAAACGCGGCTGGTCTATTAATGGTGCGCGCAAGACCGCGATGCTGGTGTGCGCGTTCGCAGTCACGCCGATTGTCTTTGCCTCCAACGTGAAGAACCTGTGGGTCGCGGTGGGACTGGTGGGACTGGCGGCGGCGGCGCATCAGGGTTGGTCCGCAAATCTCTTTACGATGGCCTCAGATATGTTTCCGCGGCGAGCCGTGGGATCGGTCGTAGGCATTGGCGGGATGGCCGGCGCCTTCAACGGTGCGACCATGGCGGTGATTGTCGGTTACATTTTGGAGGTCACCCACAGCAATTACCGTATTCCTTTTTTCATCGCGGGTACGGCTTACCTGGTTGCATTGCTAATCATTCATCTCCTGGTCCCGAGGCTTGAGCCCATGAAGTATGTGGACGCCGCTCCGGCGAAACCATTCTCGATCGGCACAATTGTGGGCTTTGGATTCATGGGAAGTATTTTCGGAGCGTTTGGGGGCTGGTGCGTGGGATTAATTTCGCGAGTTTCGGGTTCCGGCTTGTTGGAGTATATGGCGCTCGGCGCGGCGATTGGAGTGGTGACTGGGATCATCAGTGGAATTGTGATTACGAGTTCAGGAGTGAAGGCGAGGAGTTGATGGAGTCAGTACCACCCGCGTCAGCGGGTGGGCCCAGGTGACCCGAGAGTTGAACGATGGATCCACCTGCTCACGCAGGTGGTACTGACTTCATCATGTGAATAGATCAGCAATGAGCATCCTCGAAACATTCAGGCTTGACGGCAAAGTAGCTTTGGTGACAGGCGCGTCGACCGGGCTGGGCGCAGCCGTTTCAATGGCTCTGGCGGAAGCCGGCGCGAACGTCGCCTGTCATGGCAATACGCACGCGCCGGACGCGACTTGCGCCGCGGTTACCCAAGCTGGTCGTAAAGCTTTTGCGGTCACCGGTGATTTGAGTAACAACGAAACACCGCTACGGTTGATCGAGGGAACGATCGATCATTTCGGCCAACTCGACATTCTCGTGAACAATGCCGGCATGATTCGGCGCGCTCCCGCCGCCGAATACTCAGAGGAAGATTGGGCGACCGTCATACAAGTAAATCTTTCCAGTGTCTTTCGGATGGCCCAGCTGGCAGGCCGGCATATGATCGAACGGGGCGGAGGAAAAATTCTCAACATCGCCTCACTGCTTTCGTTCCAGGGAGGGATCACTGTTCCGGCTTATGCAGCTTCGAAGGGCGGCGTAGCGCAATTGACCAAGGCCCTGGCGAATGAATGGGCCGCGAAAAATATCAACGTGAACGCGATCGCGCCAGGCTATATGCGCACCGACAACACGAAAGCCCTGCAACAAGACGAGACGCGCAACCGGCAGATCCTGGAACGAATTCCCGCCGCGCGTTGGGGCGAGCCCAGCGACCTGGGCGGTGCGGCCGTGTTTCTGTGTTCGCCGGCGAGTGATTATATCAACGGGCACGTGTTGTTGGTTGATGGTGGGTGGATGGGAAGGTGACGTTGTGTTCGGACCAGCGTTTGGAGCAGGCGACAGCATAATGCCTGGAGATCTCGAAAGAAAAGGATCAATGAGCCCTCAAAAGAGTCTGTCGGGGAAAAGAACTCTGCGCGTCCTCTGCGCGCTCTGCGTCTCTGAGGTGAATGCTTTTGCACGCAACTTCACCGCAGAGACGCAGAGTACGCCGAGGTTGCGCAGAGAAAAATCATGGCGCCATGCTCTGACGCCTGCTCTGCTAACGCTAGTGCCCCTTCTGCTAACCGCGGGCGCGCCGAACGCGCAACCAACGCGCTCATCAACGCCCACCACCATTGAGACCTCGTCATTCGACAAGGAAGTCACAGACTTCTTCACTCGCGAGATGACTGCCCATCTCAACGAGATCAAATCTTATAATCCGGCTCCAGATAAGATCTTTGGCGCCGGCACGACGGGCGAATACACCTGGGGCAGCTTTGCGAACTCAGTCGGTGCGTTTGCCGCTTTGACTGAGAAAAGCAAACTCGGCGAACACGATCTCGCGCGCGAGGTAGGCCAGGTTGGCTTACTCGAATATCGTTTGAAAGGGACGCGCTTCTCACAATTGTACGGACTAATGGGACTACGCTTCTTTGGCACGAACCTTGATTCCAATCCGGTTTGGCAGAGTCTCAACGAAGAACAGCGGACGCAGTGGCGGCGCTTCCTCGATATTTCCCCTTTTTACGATCCGAAAACACAACAGGTTATTAACCTGCCGGAAAACTATCTGGGTGTGGCAGCGCGTATCGCCAGCGCCAGTTATCAACTTGGCCTGCTCAAAGATCGGGCTTTGGTTGATGGTGTGATCACGCGAGCGGCGCGGCCCTTTCTCAGCCATGGTATTTATGCCGACGACTCTCCTCCCACCGGTCGTTTCGATCGTTACTCCAACGAATACGCTCGCTTCGTCTGGGAAGCGGCGGAAGCCGCGGATCGCAAAGACATTCTCGACGCGGTCCGGCCTTCGCTGAAAGAACAGATGCGCCTGTGGTGGGACCTGATGCTGCCCGACGGTTACGGCTATGCATGGGGCCGCAGCATGGGTGTCGTTAGCTTTATGGACACGCTGGAGATCGTCGGCTTTCTCGCGGCGCATCCGGAATTCCGTCCGGCGCCGCTGCCGGAATTGGCGAGCGCTTATTACCAGGCATGGGAATGGCTAAGGCACGACTATAACGACAAAACGCACGTGCTTTCTGTCTTCGCATTCGGGCGCGGCAACTATTCCTACATTACTCGCGATCGCGAATGGCAACAGACGATAAATTTTTTCGGCAAAGGCTCTTCGGCCCACGCCCGATTCATGGAAGCGCTCAAACGCGAGCAGGTATCAAACTTTCCGGCTGAAATTGTGCGGCCGGACGTGGCGCGTTTCGTTTTCTTTCGTCACGGTGATCGGCCGGCTGGAGTCTGGCTGGTCCGGCAGGGGCCGATGTATTTCACTCTGCCAATCACTACCGGCACTAAGCCGGGTGTCGCCGACTATCTACCTGCTCCGCATGGACTGGCCGGATTCGCAAATCCGGTCGAGCAAGTCTACGCGTCGCTTGTCCCTTTCCTGCAACTTGCCGACGGCCGGACCCTGGTAACAACCGATGGCGCAGATGAAGTCGAGCCTGGCGCGGATGGCAAGTCTTTGCGCGTGGTTTGGCGACGCTGGGCACTCCTCGATAAGAAGGCGGGAGAATTGATCGATCCGCATATCACCAGCGAGGTGGTTTGGCGCATCGATGGATCGACGCTGACACGTGACGAAACTTTAAGATCAGAGGAAGACATTACCTTGTACCGCTGGTGGGTTGCCGTGCCCAGCACGCTCAATCGCGTTATACAGTCAGCGGGTTCGGAGCGGCAGGATCTCCTGATGGACGAGAATTCAGGCCTCCTGGTTACCGTCAAGGCCGACTGGCCGGTGGACGTTTCGAGTTGGGTGCCCGGAGACAGCGCACTTGGCCGGGGAGCGCGCCGACCGGTGCTGCTGCATTTAATTTACGAATCGCCGCATTTGCACCTGCCGGCCAGACAGGACATGCACTGGCGCATGACTATCAAATTCCAGAAGATTCTGTAACGTAGTTCGATCGCGTTTGGTATTCTGAACGCTCAAACCTGAAAAGAAACGACTATGTCAACTATCGAACAAACAAAACCACTACACACGGATTGGAGCAGCATTCCGGTCGAACAATTAGAGCCGGGCATTGAGCGACAAATGATTGTTGGGGAAAACCTGATGATCTGTCGCCTGCGCATCGCGCCGAAAGTCGTAACACCCGCGCATGATCATCCGCACGAACAAATGACAATCGTCGAGCGCGGGCGTGCGCTCTTCACCATTGGAGACGAACAACGAATAGCGTCTGCCGGCGATGTGCTCCATTTTCCTCCGGGCACCTGGCATGGGGCGACGATGCTTGAGGAGGAAGTGATTCTAGTAGACATCTTCTCGCCGATTCGGGAAGACTTTTTGACTTAGTGAGTCGTGATCGTTGAGGCAAGCGCGATACGGAGCGGGGACATACTGTCCGCCAGCGCCGCAGGCGCTTAGCCCCTTGAAAACAGAATAATGATCAATTTCGCGCTGCGCGCTCAGGCGGACAGGATGTCCGCGCTCCCGTTTTGGAGTCTGTCTCGCAAACGATGAGTCTCAATATCAAATCCACAGACAAGTGCCGCTGGGATCTTCTCAGCCTCGGAGAAGTGATGCTGCGGCTCGATCCCGGCGAAGGCCGCATCCATACGACTCGTAGCTTCCAGGTCTCGGAGGGCGGCGGCGAATACAATGTCGCCCGTGGCCTGCGTCGTTGTTTCGAGATGGAAACAAGCATCGTCACCGCGCTTGCAAAAAATCCCGTGGGCCGGCTGGCGCAGGATCTCATCTATCAGGGCGGCGTCGATCAATCACATATAAAATGGGTCGACTATGACGGCGTCGGCCGCAGCGTTCGCAACGGATTGAACTTAACTGAGCGTGGTTTTGGCCTGCGAGCGGCGCTGGGCTGTTCCGACCGAGGGCACACCGCGGTCTCACAACTGAAGCCCGGCGACGTCGATTGGGAGAAAATTTTTGGCGAAGAAGGCGTCCGCTGGTTTCATACCGGAGGGATCTTCTCGGCCCTGTCCGAGACGACGCCACAGGTGGCCCACGAAGCGATGGCAGCTGCCCGAAGACACGGATCGATCATTTCATACGACCTGAATTATCGCCCCTCACTCTGGCAGGGAATCGGCGGCCCGGAGAAGGCGCGAACCGTCAACCGCGAATTGGCGCCTTTCATAGATGTCATGCTCGGCAATGAAGAAGATTTCAGCGCGGCATTGGGGCTCGAGGTGGAGGGTTTGGACCTGAACCGGCAGCACTCAAAACTCGATCCCGGTAACTTTCAGAAAATGATCGAGCGCGCGACTCACGAGTTTCCCAATTTCCAGGTTGTCGCCACTACGTTGCGCCATGCACGCACCGCGACGCTGAACGATTGGGGGGCAGTCTGCTTTGCCGATGGCCAGTTCTATCAAGCAGCCACACGCGAGAACCTGGAAATTCTGGACCGGGTTGGCGGCGGTGACTCTTTCGCGTCGGGATTGATCTATGGTTTTCTCGCCGGCAAGGGGCCGCAGTGGGCAGTGGATTGCGGATCCGCGCATGGAGCTCTGGCGATGACGACTCCTGGTGATACGACAATGGCCACGCTGAGCGAGGTCGAGAAGGTTATGAAAGGCGGCACTGCACGGGTGGAGAGATAGGCAGCGGCTCTGTCGCAGCACTCTGGGGAAAGCCTATGGCTCTCCGGGAAATCCGTTCTCTTAACTTTGGAGGCTATGCCTTCCCTCTCATTTTTATTCCTTAGCGCAATGTGCGGCGGCAAAGCCGCGACTCGTTAGAACAGTGATCAATGAACAAAACCGAAGTCTTAAAACGCATCCGTGATACGGGCTTGATACCGGTCGTGCGGGCCGAATCGGCTGACCAGGCGATGCGCGCGGTAGCGGCGCTCAAAGCCGGAGGCCTCGATATCCTCGAGGTAACGATGACCGTTCCTGGCGCAATTGAGGTAATCCAAACCTTAGCAGCTGAGTACGGCGATGAGACTTTGATTGGGGCGGGGACTGTTCTCGATCCGGAAACGGCTCAAACATGCATTAAGGCCGGCGCGAAGTTCATCGTTAGCCCGGCGCTTAACGAAGAAACGATCAAGTTCTGCCGCCGGCAGGAGGTGGCGATTTTCCCCGGAGCTCTGACCCCGACTGAGGTCGTGCGCGCGTGGAAGTTGGGCGCAGACGCAGTGAAGGTTTTCCCCGCGGGTGCGGTCGGCGGAGCCGGCTATCTGAAAGCCCTGAAAGCTCCTCTGCCACAGATTGAATTAATTCCCACAGGAGGGGTCTCTCTGAAAACGGCAGCCGACTTTATCAAGGCTGGAGCAATGGCGCTTGGAGTAGGCGCCGACCTCGTGGATCCCAAAGCCTTGCGTGAAGGCAACTCCGCATTACTTACTGAACGGGCGCGCCAGTTTCTTGAGATTGTGCAAGTCACGCGCGCTTCCGGCGCGTAACTTGACTGCCGAAAGCCGGGTTGGTTCAGAGTTCAACGTTTGGGTTGCCGGATGGGGGATAGCTAAGCTTGACGGCTAAACTGAACCGCTATCCGAAGGGCCGGGAGTTAAAGCTTTTCGGGCGGTATCAATTCGCACCTGCTCCACTCGATCGCGTTGCTCGCTCGCGCGATGCTCCATGTGCCGATAGTCCATTATTTTCAGAGTCGTGGATCTCTCTGCCGCCGATGCTAAAGCCAGCCACAAGGATCGCTTGCCCTCGATTCCCAGCGACAGCGCTTCCAGAGATTCCAACAAACGCAAGGATCCTGCCTGCGGATCATCCAGCCGCAACTTTACCTCGGTCATTTTTTCAGCCAGCCACGCCGACGCCTTTCGCGTCCTGCTCTCGCTGATATCCAATCGCGCCATCAGCGCTTGAAGATCGGCGCGATCGCTACTGATGTCGGCATGTAATCGCCGGAAGAAATCTTCCAGCGGACTGCCGCTATGGGTTTTTTCCAGGTGCTCTAATAGTTCGAGAGCCACAACTGACCCGGCCAGATGATCATTCAGGTACGTCGCAATATTCTCGTCGGCCATGTTTTCCCCTCACACTCTCCAGGTTACTTGATCACTTCTCGTTGAGTCATGAGGTCGGTGCCTGGAGCGGTCGCAATGTCTCAAGATTCGTGCCATTAGCAAAGTATTTCTAAAACCTAATATGGACTCGACCTCCTGCGTCTCGTTCGATTAAACGACCAGCGACAAGAAGAATAACGGCGCGTAATTCTTGTACCGAAATGGGCCAGCACGCGCAATAGCCTTGAACCAAACGTGTACAGCAAAATCGTTGACTTGCGGAGCGATGGCGCCCACGACCGCGTCGGATATCATCCCGCTATTTCTCAAGCAGAGGCACTTCAACACCAGACTCCATTCCCAGTTTTTGAAACGCAGGACCTATCGGCATTTGAATTGCTTCTCATGAATTTGTCGTAAGACGTTTCGTTTTTGACGGAGCCAGGATCGAAAATCCAGCAAGGCTCAGATGAATGTCGGTTTTCAATCTTGAAGACCGCTTTAGTATTCACATTTCGAACATGGGAGGGAAAGATAATGGCAGACAATCGTCAAGACAATCAGAGTGGTGGCCAGCAAAGTGGAGGTCAACAAGCTCCGGGCCGTCAGGGTGGTGACCAGGAAGCCGGCGGTCGACAAGGCCAGCAGGGCGGCCAGCAAGGTGGCCAGCAGGGCGGCCAGCAAGGTGGCCAAGAGGGACAACAAGGTGGTCAGAAGGGTGGTCAGCAAAGCGACCGCTAATCTATTCAGGCGAAGGTGAGTTCACTTTTTGCTCACCTTCGCCATTTTGCTTTTTAATACTGCGCACGCCCAGGTTCTCACGATTTCGCATTCGTAAAGAAGTGATAAAGCCGGAATTGAAGTGACCAGTCTAAAGCGGGGCGTTCACATAATGGACAAAAACAACGATCTACATGGCAATGCTCCCGATAAGTCGGAAATTGCCTTGCTCTTGATTGACGTGATTAACGATTTCGAGTTCCCCGGCGGCGAAGAACTCTTTCAACATGCCCTGCCGGCAGCGAAAAATATCGCGCGATTAAAAGAACGCGCACGACAGAGTAACGTGCCGGTCATCTATGTGAATGATAACTTCGGCCGGTGGCGCTCGGATTTCAAACGGATTGTCACACACTGTCTGGAAGAAAAGGTTCGCGGCCGGCCAATTGCGGAATTGCTGCAGCCTGACGACGATGATTACTTCGTCTTAAAGCCGAAGCACTCCGGATTCTTTTCGACAACTCTTGACCTCGTCCTTGAATACCTGGAAGCGCGAACTCTGGTTATTACCGGCATTGCCGGAAATAATTGCGTCCTCTTCACGGCGAACGACGCATACATGCGAGATTACAACCTGATAATCCCGGCGGACTGTACTGCGTCGATAAAGCAAGAGGAGAACGACTACGCCTTGCGGCAGATGCAGAAAGTTCTAAAGGCCGACATCAGCCCTGCCGCCGAAGTCGACTTCAATCTCCGATTCGGAAATACGAACGAGCAGGCGCGAGCTGCGCAAGCTCAGCCTCGAGGCTAACTCATTCGGCGCGCGAGGCCTGTCTATGAACAACCAGACGAATTCACCTTCAAAGTCTCGCCCCACAGGTGAAGACTCTTCTAACGCAGCCTCGGTCGATGATCTGACACGGCGGAACGTCGAACTAATCCGCAGCATAGAGGAATCTGCAAAAGAGGATCGGACGCGATCCGACCTGGTCGCCGAGGCCATCGCAGATTTCTGCGGCAGCATGATCTTCGTGTGGGTTCATGTTGTGTGGTTTGCGGGCTGGGTGCTGATCAATATGTTGCCCGGAATTAGGCACATCGATCCTTTCCCATTTACTTTTCTTACGCTGGTCGTTTCGCTCGAGGCGATCTTCTTATCTACCTTTATTTTGATCAGCCAAAATCAAGATACGAAAATTAGTGAGCGCCGAAATCATCTCAATCTGCAGATAGACCTGCTTAGCGAACAGGAGAACACCAAAATGATCGCGATGTTGCAGGCCATAGCCGCCAGGGTCGGAGCTGACGTCCCGCAGGATCCTCACCTGCAAGCTTTGAGTGAGGAAACCGAACCGGAACGCCTGGTCCGGCAAATCGAACAGCACGAAGACCAATGAAGGGTTGACCGTTTTGAAGCGAATATCCATTATCGCCGGCGGTCTGCTTCTGTCGACAGGCTGCATAGTTGTAGGAGGCTACCGAAGCGATCAAGGGTGGTTTCTGTGGCCCGGAACGATCGTCATCTCGCTCGTGCTCGCCATGGTGATTCTCCTCTCGAGGCGACGCAGATGAGCTCTCCAAAGGCAGCTTTGTTAGCGGCAAGATCAGGGAATACTGATTGCTGGAGTTTGGCGGGCAGGGCAAAGGTCGGCACCTGTGGGTTTGGTTTAGCGAAAGACGCTTACGCAAAAGCTTTCTCATGTGTTGAAGTTCAACACACGTTCTATCAGCCCCCGCAACCTAAGACATTGGAGCGCTGGCGCCGGGAAATGCCTGCCGACTTTGAATTCACTCTGAAGGCGTGGCAATTGATTACTCATGATGCCAAAAGCCCCACGTTCAGACGTTTGAAAAGGAAACTCGCAGAGAGCGAGAAGCATGAGGCGGGATACTTCAGACCCACCGCAATCGTAAAAGAAGCCTGGGAAGTGACCCGCGCGGCCGCGCGCACCCTAAGGACCAAGACGATCTTGTTTCAATGCCCGGCAAGTTTCAGACAAACTAAAGAAAACATCGCGAACCTCGAGAAATTCTTTTCCGCCATTGACCGTCAGGATCTAACCCTCTGTTGGGAGCCGCGAGGAAACTGGGATAACGCGATAGTAGCGTCGATTTGTGCCGACCTTGAGTTATGCCACGTGGTGGATCCCTTTGTTGCTAAGACAATGACTCCCAGTCGATGCTACTTTCGGCTACATGGGAGGCAGGGTTGGCGCTATCAGTACGAGTCCGGCGAGCTTGAGGAATTGGCGGCCGACCTCCCTAAACGAGGGGGCTATGTATTTTTTAACAACAGTCAAATGACCGAAGACGCCATGAAATTCTGCCAGGCTCTCAGCAACCGGGACGAGCGTTAAAAAAAAGTAGCTTCACTAATGTGTGTTAACGCACCGACAGATATCACTTAAGCGATTAGGCTGGTTCTTGAATTGGAAAGACCATTGAAGCGTTTTTTGCCCGCCCCACTTTTCCAGCTGCGAAGTATCTTCTAGTTCTAACAGTAAAGAAGACGAAGAGTCGTCTGCCCATTAGTCCGATCTCTCTGATCGTCAGCACGGATCAGAGCTGGTTTGGTCCATCCGTCCTCGCCCCAGGAATCTAGTCCGCCCCAATGCCGCCCCGCATATCTTTGCACTCTTCAGGAGAGTCTCTATGTGCACGATCATCAGTTCCATTTTCCGTTCGTCCCGAGGGAAAAACCATCGTTCGCATCGTTTCATTGCTGGCCATGACACTTTGATAGTGTGATTGATCTTGGGTGCGGCGGCTGCTATGTCCTTAAACGGTGGGGCATCTCGCCCAGGTTGAGTGGCGCCAGTCATCACAGCTTCAATCCCGTCGTATCCGCGCAGGCAAAGAAGAGACTGGCATAGCGATTTCTACGCGGATATCGGTTAACGAGGTTCCGTTGGTATTGGAAGACCTCGGCAGAACGATCAGGATCCGGACTGCCCTCTCGGGACCTGCAACCGATCTTACACGCCAGCGTCGACAAGCTTGTTCTTATCTTTCGGAGAAAATCTATGCGTTCCGCCGCCCGTTCCTCATCCTATTTGTCTGTCCCGAATAATCATCGTTCGCGTCGTTTCATCGCCTGGCATCTGACAATTTGGATGTTAATGATCCTGGGAGCGGTGGTTGTACTATCGTCAGTCCTGGCGAGCGCACCACACCAGATCAGTAAGCGTGCCGCAGGAGCAGGGCAGGATCGGCGCGCGACGTCTGCAGCGGACGTCTTTGGTGAGAAGGACCTGGGCCCCGCGGCGCCCGCTGAGAGCCCTACGCCCGAACAACAATTAAACGTTCAGTCGCAGTCCGTCCCTTTCCTCACCCGGCAGAATGCGCCGGATATTCCTCAGTGTCGTGAGATTGTGAACCAGGAGATCCTGGATCTCGTCAACGCGGCCACCGAAGACCCGGCTGAGATATTCGAACAAAACCGCCGCGCTCACCCGCACATGATCATGATGCCGCCGCCGCTCGACTGCGCGAGCAAATTGTGGGTGGCGGCGCGGCGCAGCAACCGCGCCTCGGAGGCTGTGATTAGTCCTGAGTTACTCGCTCAGCGACAGAACCCAATCGAAAAGTTCTTTAATCTGGGCGCTCTCAATGCTTCGGTAGGTTCAAATACCGATCCCGGAAACGGCGTCGAAGGATATCAGGGCGAGAACAGTATCTCGATCGATCCTAACAATCCGCTCCATCTCATCGCGTTCTCCAACACGTTCTTTAAAGATTCCACTGCAACTTGTCAGTCACCGACGGGCGGCAGTGCGAATACCTTCGGAACCATGGCGCTGTTCGGCTCGACCGATGGCGGCGCCACCTGGACTTACAACTGCGCGCCCTGGCCCGCGACTGTTAGCGGAGGGGTGACCGGTTCGGTCTTCTGGTTTGGCAGCGACCCGGCGCTTTCGTGGGACAACCAGGGGCGCGCCTATGCCTGCTACATGCTCATCTCCCAAAGTGCATCGGGAGCCTCCGGAGCCGCCATCGTCATGGCCCGATCATCGGACAACGGCGCGAGCTGGCAGAACCTGGGCACTGTCGTTAACGGCATCGCCTCGACGACACAGGGCAATGATAAAGAGATGATGGCTATCGACAATACGTCGGGCCAGGCCTTTTCACATCCCGGTCGGATCTATGTGATCTGGGACGCAGCGAACGCGGAGAAGATAGCCTATTCAGACGACGGCGCTGCCTGGACCACCGTCAACTTTCCCTCTAATACCGGCGCCATCGGCGGCAACATCGTCGTCGGAACGGACGGCGCCGTTTACACAATCTGGACCCGCTATAACGTCGAGACGATTGTCTTGTCCAAGTCGACGGACGGCGGCGCCACCTGGACGGCGCCTCAGGTCATCGCGACCCTCGCCCTCCAATCCTTCGGCTCCAACAACAAGCCCCCCGCGCAGGACAAGCGAGGCATCAATGGGTTTGGCTCGATCGACCTTAATAGGAATCCCGTCTCGCCATTCTTCGGCAACCTTTACGTCTCGTTCCCGGATTTTCCTTCCGGAACGACGACGGGGGTGGACCTCAACACCTACGTCATCAGGTCCACGAACAGCGGGACCTCTTGGTCGTCACGAGTCAAGGTAAACGACGATAATTTCGGCGCGACGCAGATATTCCCCTGGCTGGCGGTCGATCAATCCGATGGTACGGTAAATGTTTCGTGGTACGACTCGCGGCTTGATCCTCTCAACCGTCAGACGCAGATGGTCAGCTCGCG
>JAWWPL010000235.1:0-4024 GCA_033850605.1 Blastocatellia bacterium
GCCATCGCCTCTCGTTCTAAAAGAAACCGCCGATTGTCCTCGGCCAGACTGTCGCGGACCTTACGCAGGTTCTGGGTCTCGTATCCCAGCTTGAGTGCCGCAAAGTGCTGGACGCCGGCATATACAAAGCCGCCGGCCAGCGTCAGACCGCAGAGGAACAGCAATCCCAACCGCAGAAATGCTCCGCGATCGCGTTCGCGAGCCACTCGTGCGTTTCGTTGTCTGGATGGAACCCGTCTCACCATCTTAACTCTCCACTAATTATCACTTAGTTCTGGCTGCGAGAGCTTCTGACAAGCCCGTAATTTTGCGCTACGGGCTCGTGGGTTTGCGGCAATCTCTTCCTCGTCGGCCACGATTGGCCGCCGCGTCAAAATCTCAACTGTCTTTTGGGCGCCGCACATACACTCTGGTAAACGCGGCGGACACTGGCAACGGCCCGAAAGCTTCCCAAGCGTTCGCTTGATAATTCGATCCTCAAGCGAGTGAAAACTGATTACCGCAAGACGCCCTTCCGGCTCTAAATGGTCAACCGCGTCAGCCACGAAACGATCAAGGTTTTCGAGCTCGCTGTTGACCGCAATGCGCAGCGCTTGAAACGTGCGCGTGGCGGGATGGATCCTCCGTTGTTTACTAAATCCGACTGCGCGTTCTACTAATGAGGCGAGGTCGCGAGTCGTTTCAATCGGCGTGCCCTGCTCTCTCTTCTCGACAATCCAGCGAGCAATGCGGCGTGACCGACGTTCTTCACCGTACTCAAAAATTATTTGCGCTATCTCTACTTCGGAAAGACGACCGAGCAACTCTGCCGCGGTTTCCACACCGGTCGAAGCGTCCATACGCATGTCGAGCGGCGCGTCCTGCCGGAAACTGAATCCCCGCGTGGGGGAATCCAGCTGTAACGACGAAACACCCAGGTCAGCGAGAATGCCGCGTGCATGCTTGACCTCCGCATTCGCGAGGACCCGCGTTATATCGCGAAAGTCAGCATGCGCTGAGCGGAAGCGCGACCCAAATCGCGCCAATCGCATCCTTGCCAATTCGAGCGCTTCAACATCACGATCGATTCCCAGCACTTGCGCTTCACGGGATGTTTCCAGAATTGCTTCGCTATGCCCGCCCAGGCCTACCGTGCAATCGACAAACAGCCCGCCCCGCCCCGCTGCGAGCAACTCGATCGTCTCTCGAAGTAGCACAGGGCGATGGGCCAGCGTGCCCCTGCCCCCCAAAGGCTCCGCCATCACCACCGCCCCATGATCTCGTTCAAAGAACTAAAAAGTGGCACAGACTTTAGTCTGTGATTCTCGAGGGTCAACACAGACTGAAGTCTGTGCCGCATCATCAAATACCCAGGCGCGCGATTGCTGCCTCGTCTGCTTCTGAATAAGGGTCAGACAGCAGACGCTGCTGGAATTTCTCCAGCTCCCAGACTTCCAGGTATGTCAAATAACCGAGCACCGCAACGTCGCCTACCACGGCAGCGCTCTTTCTCAGCAGCGGATGAATCAAGACCCGGCCCTGGGTATCCATCGATGACTGCTGTCCGTAGTAATTCGTTCTATCAAGGAACTTTCGTCTTGCCGGATCCATCGAAGGCAATAACGACAGCCTTTGTTCGATCGCTTCCCACTCCGGCATGGGATAAATCCGCACGCAATCCCCGCTCAAGCTGGTAAGATAAAAAGCTGAGCCATACTTCTCTTCGACGTAACGGCGAAAAAGCGTCGGCACTTTGAGCCGGCCTTTGGAATCGATTCGCGCTGTATAATTGCCTCGCAGCATCGGGTGCGGTTTGGGGGAGCAGAAGAGACGGCTCTGCGGTTCGCGCTACTTTCAGGTTTGGTTCGTGTCGTTGAGGCCACCTCACTCCACTTCACTCCACCGGCGCATCCTACGCCCGTATTTCGGGCCTGTCAAGAGTTTTCACAGTTTTTTTTGGATTGAGGAAGGCGAGTTCTTCCTCTCAAATGATGTATAGTCCCGCTCCGCAAGTGGCACGCGCATCTTCCGCACGGTCCTCGCGGGCGGATGCCCGAGCCACTTAAATTCAAGATGACTGGAATCCCTGCGCTACTGCTGTTAGGAGCACTGGCCGCGCTTGCCAATCTGTTTGGCGGGCTGTTGCTCGCCTCTTCAGGTGCTCATCGACGGGAAACAAGACTCCTTAAATATCTCATCGCGCTCGGAGCCGGCTTCATGCTGGCGGCTATCTTTATCGAGATGCTGCCCGAGTCAGTCAGCCTGTGGGATCTGAAACTGGCCGACTCGTCGAGTGCCGAAGCAGCAGTAGTTCCGATGACGCTTTTGCTCGGCGGCTATCTCCTGATTCAGCTGTTTGAACACACCATCGCCCCGCACTTTCATTTCGGAGAAGAAACTCATCCTGAACATTTGATCAAGCCTTCGGCTGCCTATGCGGCAATGGGTGGTCTGACGATTCACACGTTTTTTGATGGGGTTTCGATCGCGGCGGCCTTCTTGACGAACTTGAAAGTCGGGTTGTTGGTCTTCGTGGCGATCATGCTGCACAAAGTTCCGGAAGGATTCACAGTGGCGTCGATCATGTTGGCCTCTGGTCGCTCTTCGAAGAAAGCCGCCGCGGCTGCGCTAGCGATTGGCGCAGCCACTTTCGCCGGCGTGGTCGGCGTGGCATTGCTAAACAGTCGTTTTCAAACCTCGGTCGCCTACGCCTTACCGTTTTCCGCGGGAGTTACTTTATACGTCGCCTCCAGCGATCTAATTCCGGAAGTCAATCGTTCAGAAGGAAAGAACCCGATGGTTTCGATCGTGGTGTTTGCGGGAGTGGCATTGTTCTACCTACTTCATCGGCTAATTCCACGGTGACTAGATTCTTTCAATGAGGACCTTAATGCAAAGGCGGATTTTCTGATTGTGGTTTCGTGGATCGATTCTATGGCGCCGCAGAAAGACGATCCACGAAATCACACCAAGGCGTTTTCCAAACAGCACTCGCTCCTGGACGAAGGCAACTAACACCACGCACCTTGATTGAGATTTGTCGCTCATTTCAAATGTAAAAGAAAAAGGTCGCTCTCTAGTTTCGAGCGGCCTTCTTAGTTCTTCAGCGAACTCCGATTTAAAACCCGCGCGAACTGCACATGGCGCAATGATCGCAGGGCTTGCCACCGGGCTCGACCGAGCACTTCTTTTCGCTTTCGAAAAACTCCACCAGTTCGGCAACGGTCGCTTCTTCGATGCCAAAGCGCTCCTGGCTCGGATGATTGGCGGCATTGTTGAAGTCCCGCAGCCAGGGAGACTGAGTAGCCGGAACAAACTGCGCCGGTAACGCGGAAGCTTGGTGCGCCGCCTGAGGAATTTGAGTTTGGGAAGACGCTGGAGCGATAGACGGCGATACGGCCACTGGCGGACCAGAAGACACGAAATCGATTAGCCGCGCCCGCGTCGGTTCGGCGGGCTGGCTAACGCGATGGACTATTTTGGATTCGATGCGATCGAGTTTGCTCTCCAGATCATGCAGACCTTCGCGGATCGCGGATAATTCTTCGGTCACAGCCGCACCGTTCTTTGCCTGAGTAGTTGAACCGCGCGGCGGCGATTTTTCAACAGGAGTTCCGGCAACCCGCCGCGCCACGCGCTCGGCTATCAATCTTGCTTGATCTTGATCCGTGCTCACGTTGAAACAACCTATCTCACTTAGCCAGGTCTTGCAAAAGATCGATATAATCGACCACGCCGATAATTGCCGAATCGATGGCCGCGCCTATTTTTCCGGTGGCTGCTGTCGACGCGCCCCAACCTTCCTGGACGATTAGCACAGTGTCGCCAACGCCGGCGTCGACGGAATCCAGAGCGATAACGGTATGCCCCGTCGAGTCGCCTTCAGGAGTGATTTGTTCGCACAACATGATCCGTGCGTCGTCATAGCGCGCGTTCTTCTGCGTGGCGACGACGTTTCCCAGGACTTTGGCGAGAATCATTTCGTTAAGATTGTCCGACAAACTCTAGTTTGACGATTCGTTCATTAAGCACTCAATTACATCGG
>JAWWPL010000248.1:0-18261 GCA_033850605.1 Blastocatellia bacterium
CTTTCGCCTGCTCGAGGGCGGAGTGAATACCGTCAGTAACGAAATGAAATGTGGTGCCGCCCTTCATCTCGAGCGGCGCTCGCGGGAAATGCGTGAGCACAAAGACCGGCGTGTGATAAGGCGGCTCGTCACCCCACCAGCCCTTCCACTCATCCGGCCCCTCTGGCCAATCCCCGCGCACCGGGCCAAACATATTGCGCCCGAGAATATACGCGCCGATATTCTCAAAACCCCGTGCGGCAATGTCGTCGTCGACGCCAGTCTCGCCATCTTCGTTGCCGTGCATCCGCTGCCAGGTGCGAGTAGGAAAAAACCACTCAAACACTCTGAGCCCGCCGACTCCAATAGGATGCTCAAGATCCTGCCCAGGCGCAGCACCGAAGCCATCGATTGAGATTGAAAAACAGTGGACGAGAAGTCTCGACATAAGATTCCTTTCTGGTCGTAAGATTAACTAGAACATACTAGGACAATGCGTCTCCTCACAACTACGTGGGATGGAGCGCGGACATCCTGTCTGCCAGCGTGCGAAGCAGGCTCAACCCCCACTTTATCTTCACGATGAGGGTTCGCGCTTCGCGCTACTGGCTATTGCATCTCGCGCAGTTGGCGCGCTTATGTCCGTCTCTTTGCGGGAATGGGTAAGACCAGCGCAAGAAACTGCCGGTTGCATAAAACCAGATTGAGCAATAGACTGCGCTCGCGAAATCACTTTTACCTTATTCTCCTGGAGGAAGCATGAAACCAAGAACCATCCTATTAGCACTGGGGCTCAGCCTATTCATCGCGCCAGTGTGCTTTGCCCAGAGTTTGCACATGGGTACGTGGAAACTAAACGAGGCGAAATCACACCTGGCCCCCGAAGCGGGAAAAAACAACACAGTTGTATACGAGACTGCCGGTGACCAAATCAAAGTCACAGTTGACGGTACCGACAGTGCCGGCACTGCAACGCACAACGAATGGACCGGAAAGTTTGACGGGAAGGATTATGCCCTGTCCGGCGATCCGACGGCGGACACTCGTTCGTATCGGAGGCAGGGCGCCAGAACATTGCTGATGACCATCAAGAAAGGCGGCAAGGTAACAATGAACGGGCGAATCGTTGTCACAGCCAACGGCAAGAGCCGCACGGTCACCACCACTGGCACCGATGCAAAGGGTAAGCGATATAGAAACATCGCAGTCTATGACAAGGGATAAACACTCAGGATTATTTGATCCAACGCAAAGCGGTGAGTAGTTACAGAGCCGAGAGCGGTAGCGACCGGATGCTACATTTAACTTGCGATCGACAATCTCGTCCCAGGAAGGCCCAGGACTAACTTGGGCACCGGCATCCGGTCCCTCCCGCTCTCGGTCTGTAACAACCACTTCTTTCGCCACGGGGCCTTCGTTCCGAGCTTCATCCTGCCCCGGTACGCCTATCCACTAACCCACGCGAAAAGTTTTTGGTTATGTTTCGCGTGATTTCGTGGATCGTATTATCGTCATGGCCAGGGCGACGATCCGCGAATCCACCCCAGAGCTTACCCGGTCGCTACCGCTCCCGGTATTGACTCCATGCTGATCGGGGAATCTCCCAACGCATATTAAGACACTTACGCAGAGCAGGCTTGCAAGACCGTAATCCAGGCGAACGAATGATTGACCTCAGTATCAGTGAAGCGGCTGAGTTGCTGCGCACAAAAAAGATCTCACCAGTGGATCTCGCCACTGCCTGCCTGGATCGCATCGAGCGTCTTAATCCCGTGCTCAACGCTTTCATCACCGTCACCCATGAGGGTGCGATAACCCAGGCGCGCGTGGCCGAAGAGGAGATTCAGCGCGGCCAATGGCGCGGACCACTGCACGGCATTCCGATTGGTTTGAAGGACCTGATCGACACGGCCGGGGTTCGCACAACTTGCGGCAGCGCTTTATTTGCGGACCGGGTTCCCACTGAAGATGCGTTTGTGGTGCAACGCCTGAAGCGCGCGGGCGCAGTGCTGCTTGGCAAACAGAACCTGCAGGAGTTTGCTTACGGAGGGACCTCGGCATCAAGCCACTACGGCGCCGTGCATAATCCCTGGAACCCCAAATATATTGCCGGAGGTTCTTCTGGTGGATCTGCAGCCGCGGTGGCAGCGGGTATGTGCTTCGGGGCGATCGGCTCTGACACGGGCGGCTCGATTCGGGAGCCGGCAGCCTTTTGCGGGGTGGTAGGCCTCAAGCCAACCTACGGGCGCGTGAGTACGCGCGGAGTGTTTCCTCTTTCATGGTCGCTGGACCACGTCGGACCGATCTGTCGTAATGTCAGGGATGCCGCCTTGATGCTGGAAGCGATTGCCGGCTATGACGCCCTGGATGTTTCCTGCGTCGATTGGCCCGCTGAACAATATGCACAGTACGCGAACGCTTTGAGCAGCAGGACTGAGTTCCGAATTGGTTTGGTGCGTCGGCCTTTCTTTGAAGACCTCGACAGCGACATTGAGCTGGCAATAAACGAAGCGATTGAAGTCATTCGCAGAATGTCAGCAGTGTCAGAAGCCCGACCGTCGGGGAGGGCCTCGGCTTTGGAAGTCATCGAAGTCGATCTCCCCTCAGTGCCGACTGCCGTGCAGGCGCCCGAGGTTTACGCCGTCCACAAAAACTACTATGCCAACTCCCCTGAGTTGTATCGCCCATGGATGCGAGAACGACTGGCCCAGGCAGCGACTGCAGACACAGTTGCTTATGTTGAGGATCGTTTCGCTCTTGAACGCGTGCGCCGGACGGTCAACGACGTGTTTGCTGAAGTCGATTTGTTGATCACACCGACCACTTCCGTACCTCCGATAACGATCGAAGAAGCCTCGAATATGTCGCCAAACCCGGCAGGCGAGATATGGTTGCGTAATACTCGGCCCTTCAATGCCTATGGTTTGCCCACCATCTCTATTCCGTGTGGTTTCACCAGCATCGGACTGCCAATCGGTTTGCAAATCGCCGGACCACGCTTTGAGGAGGGAAGAGTGCTTCGGTTTGCTCACGCCTTTGAGCAGGCAACGGATTGGCATAAACGCGCTCCGACGGCTTTGCCCAAAAAGTAGAGTTATCAGTCCGCAAAGCGGACGAATGATAGTCCCCCAGCAGTCTAGGAGCGCGAGGATTGGTAGTCCGTGAAGCGGACGGCTGAGGATCGGTACAGAACCGCGAGCAGTAGCGAGCGGGTAAGGATTCAACTTGCGCGACTACTCTTAATGATAAGTAACCTTAATGTCATGCATCTCGGTTGACGGCGCGGTCGAACAAATCATTGGGCGGTAAATGGCCGAACGGTCTCCATATGACACTACCAGAGATTTCAAGCATCTCACCCTTCTTCATCGTGCGTGACGCAGCGGCAGCACTCTCGTTTTATCGCGACCAGCTTGGATTTGAAGTCACCTTTCAGGAGCCCGCTCGTGATCCATTCTTTGGCATCGTGCGCAGGGGTGGCGCTATGATCATGCTCAAGGACGTCGGTGTAGATCCACTCCCTAATTACCAGCGAGAGCCCGCGGCACGTTGGGATGCTTATCTTTACGTTTCTGATCCTGATGCGCTGGCGGCCGAATTTGTATCGCGCAATGTCGAGTTTTCGGAACCACTCAAAGACACTCACGACGGGTTGCGTGGGTTCGAGCTCAAGGACTGCGATGGCTACGTCTTGTTTTTCGGTCGTCCCCGGTCATGAGTGCGGGGCGAACGCGGGCGTGAGCGTTAATTTCTTTTTCTTGTTAGTTCGTGAGGTTTCGTAGATCGTCCTTTTCCCCGCGCTCAAGAAATGATCCACGAAACCACACGAACCAGCACGAAAAAGGAAAGACACACGACAAAGGCACGAATTAAACAAACGGGTTAACCGGGGAGCCTTTGGTCGGTCTCCCTTTGGCCCCTGGCGGCTCTAGCGGCGCCCGTCTGGCGGGCCCACGAAGCTCCCGCGGACGGTGAGCGGTGCCGGCGGCCAATTGATGGTCCTCCCCGATTCGGCATTCTTGCAGGTGGCGAGTTCGACGAGGAAGTTGCCGCCGAGCTCGGCGGAGCCGGCCCGTGTGGTGGTGCGGAGATAGCCGTTGGCAGGATCTGCGGGTTGGCAGCTCAGTCTCACCCGCCTGCCCCCGAGGCCCAGCGGGAACACGAGGTGCGTTCCTGGAGTGATGCGCCCTTCGGCGTCCGTCTCGATGAGAAGATCCCAGCCGTCGGCGCCGAGTTCGAGGCGGTCGGGTCCGACGTTGACGATCTGGGCGCCAGGACTCGTGTAGTCGAACCGCAGCTCTCGGGGCGTGAGGTCGTGCTTTCGCACGATCCAATCAGGGAGGATCCCGCCGAGTGGCAGGCCGGAGCGAGGCATGACGACGCGCACCTCGAATGCCGGGCCTTGGGACGTGTCCAGGACGCTCTCTGCGACCGGGTCGTCCGGTCGCGATCCGAGCCAGACGACGCCGGCGAGGCAGGCCACCAACGCCAAAGCGATAATGAGCAGCGATGTCTTCATGGACTTCTTCATGCCACTCAAGATCACCGCAGATCGTGGCGGTGGTCAAGGGTGGGTACCGAAGTAGACTGGGGTCAGGCCTGCGATTTGCGATCTTGTTGAAGCTCCACCCGACACCGAGCGGCTTTTTCGGGTGTCCTGAGGTGGCCCGATCGGCTTCAACCAAGAGAGGCCCGAAAAACCGTTATGCAATAGCCGCGACCGTTAGGTCGTGGTTAGGGTCTGTTTGAGATATTGACGAGGTCCGAAGGACCGGCATGAATTCCTGTCGGCCCTTCGGGTCTCATTTGCCTATTTGGTACGCGAAACCCCGACCTCACGGTCGGGACTATTTCATTGCGGCGCTTCGCGCCTCCAATCGTCTTTATCACCTTCGCTGTTGACGGGTCTTTACATGTTCGGTTGGTGGACTACCGGGGCCGGCGCCATGGCAGGCTCCACAGTCCGCGCACTGAGAGTATTGCGGAGAAGAGCCCGAGCACGCCGATTGCGATCAGCGTCCAAACGAAAAAGAAATGTCCGCTGGAGTGGCCGAGGCTGCTGTGACGCCGACACCCTTCCCCTTCATGTGGATGACGGGGACGCCCAACGAAAGGAGCGACCCGAGGAACATAATGATGTACCCCGATCGCCGTTCGGCAAGCACGGTCGTTCCGTACAGCCAGACGACGGAGATGAGCACTCCTCCCACCAAGTTTGAGAGCCCTCCCTTTTCAAACCCGCGCACGATGTCGTCCGTCAAGTGAAACGTAAGGAAGAGGACCGAGAGCAGAGACGCGATGGTTAACATAGAACTGTGTTTCATTTGATATTCTCCTGTTAGAACAACGTCTAAGTCGGCAACGGGTGAACCTCACCACTTCCTGGCACTGACTTTCCCTTGTACGCATTTTTAAAGCGAACGCGGATTAGCCAGAAAATCATCACGATCAATGGAAGCGCAGCCAGGAGCATAATTTTTGGTCCTCCCAGGAAAGCGAGTACTCGTCGCTGTGCCAGGAAGGACCCGGTGGCGATGAACAGCCCAAAGCACATGCGCCAAAGATGTCGCGCGATTCGCTGCCTACCAAAAACACCGCCACGCACGAGCATGCGAACGTCACCGGCGGCAGCGAGTAGGACCACGGAACCAAGGAACAAGATCATCCCAACGGGAACTCCGGGTTTTGGCGGAATCGACCCACTAGCTATTCTTAAGCCATCGGTCACGATCGGAACTCCGACCGCCAAGCCAAACAGAAGAGCACCCCAATCAAAGATGCTCGTTTGCCCTTCGCGCCTCCTGGCGGTCAACCATCCCGTGGTCACCAGATATAAGGCAGAAGCGCCGCCGAAAACATTGCCCAGGTAGGCCGCGGTTGAGGCCATCGTCAGCATGGAGATGAAAAATATATTTCCAGCATTGCGATGCCGTGGGGAACCCTTGCGGAACGAGACTGCGGCGATGCCTGACAATAACCCTACGACGCCACCGCAAATGTGAATTATTAATATGGGCAAACGCATCGTTCCGATCCTTTAGCTATGTCGCCGCAAGCAATTCCCGGCTCCAGAGGAGACAAATGTTTATAGATTCGCTTTTTAACCACGACCCTTGCTCCAGCGGAGCGCAATGTTTCCGGCGATGATGGGAAAGTCGAGCACGTTTCGCTCCCATGGAGGGTGGCAGAACCTTTTGGAGGTCGTGCGTGTGATAAACATTTCGTCCCTGGAGGACGAGAGAGCTTTTAGTACGGCTCGGTCATTTTGTCCTTGTAAATTCGCCGCGCAAAGGAATCGGCTTACCGTCTGGCATAACGAAAGTAAACGCTACGATGTGATGGTCCGCGTCAATCATGGTGATCACCATATCCTTCAGGTATCCACCCCGCGTGCTTCCAGTGACATCGAGAAAACTGAACTCGATCGTCTTTCCGTCCGGCGACATCTTCCCTTCAAAGCGAGACCGATTCCCAGCGTCACAATAATGGGTCGAGAGCAAACGATCCCCCTCCACGTAGAACATAGTGATCTCATGGTTTGGAGGACCGCCTCCGTCTGTATTCCCCTCATGCAGAATTGCGGTGCCGCTGGATGCGGCGCGAATTGTGAAGTTGATCGGTATGCCCATGATCGCACCTTGCCACGAACCCGCCAAGGTCTTAAGTTTTTCAAAAGCCTTTTTGGCGTCAGACTGAGCGGCGATGGTTTTTGGCGGCCCTTGGGCAAGTGCGACGGCCGTCGCGGCAAAGAGTATGAATAGAATTGTAAGTTTACGCATGAGTTCTCCTCTTGAAGTTTTGTGTCGACGGCTATGCTAAACGAAAGGTGGGCGTGGCTGTGTAAAGTGTTCGTAAACTGGCCACCGCTTTGTAAAGACGAGGTAAAGTCTGGCTCCCAGTCGCTGCCGGTGACCAAATTTGATCGCTATAATGCGAGCGATGTTCGATTGGGTCAGACGTGTCAGAAGAAATTGGCTGGTGATGGGTTGCGTGGCGGTCTTGCTGGTCACGGTGCTCGCAGGCTTGCTTCAATTTCGCGGAATCAATCGCATGAGCGACGCCGTCCGGCGGCAACGCCGCGGAGACGTGGAGAGAACGCTGCGGAACTTCCGCGGCGATTTCCGAGCTACCCTGCTGCAGCCGCTGCCTTTCTTCCGGCCACCGCCCGACGAAAGAAACGATATCGCGCTCGAGTCCTGGCTGGTCGAGAATACCAAACGATGGCACAGCAACTCTGACCGTCCGCAACTACTCTCCTCGATCAGCATCGGCACGCAAAGCAAGGAGGGAGTCGTCTTCCGACGGCTGCCGATCGGCGAAGGCCAATTCAAGAGTGCAGACTGGCCCACCGAGTTTAAGGGTTATCGCCGGATCCTGGAGGAGCGGGAAAGTTCATCCGGTAACTTGCCCCCGCCTTTGTCGAACGGAGCTATTCTTACCTTCTTTCAAGGCACCGCGGTTTTGATATTTCCGATCGTTACGGGTGCCTCTCCTATGCCGGAGTCGCAACTGTTCACGGGCTGGTGTTTTCTTGAATTTGATCGTGCGTATCTCCGTGAGCAACTTCTTCCCGAACTAGTGGCGCGGCATTTTGGTGGTGCGCGTACTCAGGCGGCAATCGTTGCCCGCGATCCCTTGAGCCTGATCTATGCCTTGGAGCCAACGGTGACGATCGAATCGTTGGCACAGGTTGACGCGGGCATAGTCTTGCTGGACGCAAACCCTCCGCAGGATCTTCAAGTGACGCCACCGCCCCTGGTAGACCAACAACCGATCGTGTCGGGCTCGCCCGGGGTGCCCCTTGCTGAGATCCCCGGCGGTCGAGGAGGCACCGGCGCCTGGGTGTTGGTGGTGAAAAGCCAGGCCGGTTCGTATGAAGAGCTGATCGAATATTGGCGCCAGCACGCCGTTGGCTTGAATTTCTGGATGCTCGTGCTGTTGGCCGCGACCTCAGTGATGTTGATGTTGGCTACGGTGCGCGCGCGCCGTTTGGCGCAACAGCAGATGGAATTCGTGGCGGGCGTCTCTCACGAATTGCGCACGCCGCTGACCGTCATTCAATCGACGAGCTACAATTTATCGCAGGGCACGATCCAGGACCCGAGCCGGGTGCAACAATCCGGCGACGTGATTCAGCGTGAAGCGCGCCGGCTGATCAATCAGATCGAGCGAATGCTTAGTTTTGCGGGTATTCAATCGGGTCGTCGAGTTTATGACCTGCAGCCGACCAACGTCACTGAAATAGCCGAACGCTGTTTGGCCGAGTACGCCGTGCCTTTCGCAGAAGAGGGCTGGCAAATCGAGCGGCATTTTGCAGAAGATCTGCCGCTGGTGCTCACTGATGGTCCCGCGTTGGAAAGTGCCCTAAAGAATTTGTTTGAGAATGCGCTGAAGTACGCAGCGCGAGGCAAGTGGTTGAGTGTAACCGCGTGTGCCGCGCAAGGCGCGAAGGGCAGGGAAGTGCAAGTCACTGTTGCTGATCGCGGGCCCGGAATCGCGCCGCAGGATCTGCCGCATATCTTCGAACCTTTCTATCGCGGACAGAGCGGGACTGCCGCGACGACTAGCGGCACGGGACTGGGGCTGTGTCTCGTCGAGCGGAACCTGCGCGCGCTGGGCGGCAGCGTGACGGTGAAGTCAGCGCCAGGTGAGGGGACATCGTTTACGTTGCATCTGCCGGTTTCCTGAGTGGGGGCCGCGGCGGGACAGCCTGCGGACAGCATGGAGTCAGTGCCGGGAGCAGTAGCGACCGGGTCGTTTTGCGTCGGGTATGAAACCGCGAAAGAGACCCGGTCGCTATCGCTCCCGGTACTGACCTCCTCCTCAAATTAATCCCGGCTTCTGACCGGCACCTGAGACCTTTTACAGCGACCCTTTTTTCGACAATGCCAAACAAGATCCTGCTGATTGAAGACGACTCGGGCATCACGATGGCCCTCGTGGACCTGCTCAACGCTGAAGACTATCGCGTCGAGACGGCTGCCGATGGCTTGACGGGTTTGGCGCGCGCCTGCGAAGGCAACTTCGACGTGATCATTCTGGACGTCATGCTGCCGGGTAAAAACGGCTTTGATGTGTGTCGCGATCTGCGGCAACGAAGTATCACGACGCCGATTCTGATGCTGACGGCGCGGGGCCAGGTAATCGATAAAGTCCTGGGATTAAAGCTGGGCGCGGATGATTATCTTTGCAAACCATTCGAGCCGCTCGAGCTGCTGGCGCGGTTGGAAGCGTTGCTGCGGCGTAGCCAGACCACGGCGAGCGCAGCGGAGCCGCTCGACGCGTTTAGCTTTGGCTCTGTCACTGTAAACTTTCGCAGCACCGAGGTGTTTAGCAACGGTAAGCAGGTCGAACTCTCTGCACGAGAGTTTCAACTGCTGAGCTACTTTATCGCCCAACGCGGCGCTACGCTTTCGCGCGATGAACTGCTGCGCGAGGTTTGGGGCTATGAAACCGGAATGCTGACCCGCACCGTTGACGTTCACGTGGGCTGGTTGCGGCAGAAGCTGGAAGACGACGCGAAGGAGCCGCGGCATTTTCTCACCATGCGCGGCCACGGTTATAAGTTTGTGGCGTAGCGGACTGCCGGGCAGGAATTGACCCGCCGAGCATTTAGACTCGGTTCAGGCTTGCGATTTGCGATTCTCCGTCACACGCCACTGTTGTATGGTTGAATGATCTCGGAGCCAGCACTTTAGAATCGCAAGATCGAAAGCTTGACCCCCGGGTTTTGATGAGGCTCATTCTAGAGACTCGACCTGACTCGTTCAACCGGATCGGACTCAGCGATAGTATCTTCATTTGAGGATGATTACCGGGACCGGTAGCGACCGGGTCTCGTGATCGCGATCCTGGATCTTGGGTAAGTTGCGACCCGGTCGCTACCGCTCCCGGTACTGACTCCAGGCCATCTTCGGACTCTCTCCCGCAAATTAAGACACTACCACCGCGTTCCGAAACCTTCCTCGAGCCCGGTTTCGGTTACGCAAGCAAGCCTACGTGCCCGACAAATTCATGCCAAAGGCGAACTTCCACGCATCGCCTTCCTTAACATAAATTGACACGCCCCAGATAGCAGTGCCTCCGACATACTGACCGCCGCAAGTGCCTTCGGCAGTGCCTTTGCGAGTGAGCATCTCGACGGTCGGCGAAATAGCCGAGGCGAAGCCATCCGTCACGCTGACGCTCTTGACCTGGCATCCGGCTCCGGTCCAGTCCTTCATTGCATCAGCCTTGGTTGCGAAGGAGGTGCCGAATATATTTACAAATGAAACGTCCTTGGCCATCAGCTCGTCGAGCTTTTTGGCGTCGTGTGCCTTCCATGCTTCCCATAGCGCGAGTTCGACCTTGACGAGAGCATCGGTGTTGGCATCGGGTGTGGCGTTGGCCAGAGCAGCGGCCGGAGCAGCGGTGTTAGCAGCCGCATTTGAATTAGCCGATGTCTTGACATCCTGCTTCGGCTCAACCTTCTTGGGCTTTTTGGGCGGAGCTGCCGGTGTGGCCGGATTGTTCAGATCGACGATCAGATTCTCGCCGTGGAAGACCGCCTGCCATTTGTCGCCGCTGCGGACCCAGATGCCGGCCGAACGGATCGGGCTCGGCGCCTTCGCACGCTTGCCGTCGGGGTCGTTGCACGTGCCGTCCCAGGTGACCTTATAGCTGATGGCATACGTGTCGGCGTCGATCATGGACATCGCGGGCTCGGTCAGGTCCATTGACTTGACGTCGCGTTTGACCGAGGCGATCATCTTGACGGTTGCGGCCTTGTCCATCCGCTGGCTGCCGCCGGCGAGAATCACGAACTTGTCGCTCAGCATTCCCTCAAAAAACTTTGAATCGCCCTTCACATAAGCCTCATTGGCATGTTTTTCGAGGGCCATCAACGCGTCGGCGGTCGGAGCAACCGGTTTGCCCGTATTTGTGTTGGCATTTGTGTTTGCATTATTTGCTCCGGTGTTAGCAGCCGGCTCTCCGCATGCCGCGAAAATTGTCGACGCAACAGCCGCTAGAATAAACCGAAGTGTCTTGTTCAGCATAATTCTCCCAAGGTATGATTCGATTTCAGAAGGTGAATCAAGTTTCAAGCACAACTTTGAGAAAGTGCGTTCGCTCCAGCGGAGCGAGATGTTTATAGCACCAGCAACCTTTTTAATCCTCGCTCCGTTGGGAGCGAAACATCTGGCGGGTTGACGAACCAACCAAAACATTGCGCTCCTCCGGAGCGCCCGAACAGTAAGGAAAGCATGGGGCTACAAACATCTCGCTCCTCAGGAGCGAAAACAGTTACCGGTGTTGCACTTCCGAATTGAAATTCGTCAAAAAAACAAAAGGCCGTGGAGTCTTGAACAAAAACCTTCCGAGCCGACCCTAAGTCATCCTAATTGTGAAGGTCTTAACACTCCGACCAGATGTCGTCAAGCTAATGTTTGAAATGACGAATGCGTGTCGGGCACCGCCCGTCGTTCAAGAGCGAAACGATTTCCGAGGTATTAACAAATTGCGAGGAAGTGTTACTATCCCGGGCCGATAGCTCGAACTGAAGCAGACGGAGGAGTTGAATATGGCAAAGCCTTCGAAATTCGCGCACGTTGTTTACAGCACGCGGCGGTTTGAGGAAATGGTTGACTGGTATCAGAGCGGTCTTCGAGGCGACAGTGGCCTATCAAAATCCGGCATTCGCTTTTCTCACCTACGATGACGAGCATCATCGTTTCGCTTTCGCGAACTTGTCGGTGCTCTGTCCCTCGAGCGAGGTTCCGCTGCGCGGCAAGGAAGGGGTAAACCACGTGGCTTACACCTACTCGAATCTGGGAGATCTGTTGACGACTTACGAGCGGCTCAAAGAGATGGGTGTCCTTCCTTACTGGCGCATCCACCACGGGATCACCCTGTCGCTCTATTACAAGGATCCGGACGGAAATCGCATGGAGTTTCAAGTTGATGCTTGCAGTGTGGAAGAGGCCAATGCCTACATGCGAACCGAAGCCTTCGCCGCGAATCCAGCCGGCGTAGAAATCGATCCGGAGACTTTGCTGGTCCATTACCGCAGCGGGGTGTCGCAGCAACAAGTGCTGATGATGCCTGTTGGTCCGGCGTCGCCCATCCCTGAGGCGCATGGAATGACCTGATTGAATCATCGAGTCAATGATTCAATGAATCAATAGACAATGATTTGGTTCCTATGGCGCTCGCCAATGGTACAAAACTCGGTCGCTACGAAATCCGCTCGAAGATTGGCGAGGGCGGAATGGGCGAGGTGTATCGAGCGTACGACACGACGATGCATCGCGAAGTTGCGATCAAAGTTCTGCCGGCGGTGCTTTCGGCCGACAAGGATCGGCTGGCGCGATTTGAACAGGAGGCCCAGTCGGCCGGGGCGTTGAATCATCCGAACATTCTGGTGATTCATCACATCGATACGCACGACGGCGCACCCTACATCGTTTCCGAATTGTTGGAGGGTGAAACGTTGCGCGAACGCATGGGCGGCGTTGCTTTGCCGCAACGCAAGGCTATCGATTATGCGCTGCAAACCGCGCAGGGATTGGCCGCGGCGCACGACAAAGGAATTGTTCACCGCGATCTGAAACCTGAGAATATCTTCATCACCAAAGATGGGCGCGTAAAGATTCTCGATTTCGGATTGGCAAAACTGACAGGCGCCGGCGACGGATCACAATCACAGACCGAAGTTCCCACGCGCCGGGTTAATACCGACCCCGGCATGGTGATGGGAACGATCGGTTATATGTCGCCCGAACAGGTGCGCGGCAGGCCCACCGATCATCGCTCGGACATCTTTTCGTTCGGCGCGATTCTTTACGAGATGCTTTCCGGGCGCCGCGCCTTTCGCGGCGAATCGACTGCCGACATCATCAGTGCGATCCTGCGCGAAGATCCGCCCGACTTGTCCGGCACCAACCCGACGATTAACCCGGCACTCGAGCGGGTGGTCAATCACTGTCTCGAAAAAAATCCGGAAGAACGTTTTCATTCAGCCAGGGATTTGGCTTTTGCCGTTGAGGCAGTTTCGGGGACCCCGGGAGCTTCGACCTCTGCGGCGACGCTCTTAAGAACTCTGCCGCCTCCGAAACGAAAGACGCGTGAACTGCTCGCCTGGGCGGCGGCCGGATTGTTCATGATCGCGGCAATGGTGCTGGGATGGTTCTACTTTAGGCGTCCTCCGGCCGTCGAGCCGTCGATCAGTTTTGTGGTCGCGATGCCCAGGGATGCCGTCGATGTTTCCAGCCCGGTCATTTCTCCGGATGGTCGTACCTTGGCATTTGTCGTCACTGTGCGGGGCCAGCGTTTGTTATACGTTAGACCACTGGCTTCACTTGAAGCGCAAGCGCTACCGGGGACAGAAGATGCGGGCTCACCTTTCTGGTCTCCCGACAATCGTTTCCTGGGATTTTTTAGCAACAACAAGCTGAAGAAAGTCGAAGTGGGAGGCGGTCCGGTGCAAACACTCTGCGACGCCCGGTCTGCCTATGGAGGAACCTGGAATGCGGACGGCATCATCCTGATCAGCCTGGACACAAAAGGAATCAACCGTGTCTCGGCCGGCGGCGGCACGCCCACGCCGGTGCTCAAGTTCGATGAATCGCGCAAGGAAGTCGCTCAGGCGTGGCCTGTGTTCCTGCCCGACGGCCGCCATTTTCTTTTTCAGAGTTGGAACGGCCGTTCCGACGACAGCATAATTTTCGTGGCAGCGCTGGATGGCAGTGATCGCAAATTACTGCTGAAGGCCGATTCAAACCCCATCTATGCGGCCCCGGGATATTTGCTGTTTGCCCGCGGCTCGATCCTGACAGCGCAAACATTTGACGCACGCACATTACAGCTCAGCGGTGATCCTTTCCCCGTGGCTGAACAAATCGGCTACGACGATTCAAATAGCTATTCGAGTGTCTCGGTCTCTCAAAACGGAGTTATGGTCTACTTACGAGGATCGATCTCGAACCGCCAGCTCGTTTGGTTTGATCGCAGCGGGAAGCAGCAGGGAACCCTGGGACCCTCAGGAGAAATCAACGACATCGTACTCTCGCGCGACGGTAAGCGGCTGGCGATGCAGCGTCTGGACCAGGGAAACAGTGACATTTGGTTAATGGATCTGGCGCGCGGCGTACCATCGCAGTTCACCTTTGACGCGCGCTCCGAGGATAACCCCGTCTGGTCGCCCGATGGGAGCCAGATTGTTTTTAGTTCAGGCACGGGGAACGGTGACATACATTCAGATCTCTACCGAAAGGTTTCAAACGGAGTCGGCACTCAGGAGTTGCTTCTGAAATCCGAGATCAGCAAGGAGTCAACCGATTGGTCCAGCGATGGCCGGTTCATCGTCTTCCAGGCGTACGACCCCAAGACAGACGCGGACATTTGGATATTGCCCCTTTTTGGGGACGGCCAGCCCTACCTATTTCTGCAGACCCAATTCACTGAGTCGCAGGCCTTCTTCTCTCCTGACGGTCGTTGGCTCGCTTACACTTCGAATGTAAGCGGCAGGACCGAAGTTTATGTGCAGACGTTTCCGCAGTCCGGCGGTAAATGGTTGATCTCAAGCCGCGGTGGCTCGCAGCCTCATTGGCGCAGCGACGGCAAAGAGATCTTCTATGTGGCGCCCGACAGAACCCTAATGGCCGTCGAGGTCAATACTTCATCGACTTTTGAGACGAGCGCACCGAAACCATTGTTCGCAACCCAGGTGAGCGGCTACAACGCCCCTAATCGTTATGTCGTGACCGCAGATGGGCAGCTCTTTCTGGTGAATTCTTCGGCGGGAGAAGTAAACCAAACGCCGATTACCGTCGTGCTGAACTGGACCAGCGGCGTCAAGCGTTAACCATGATGCTTGAACCAGGTACAAAACTCGGTCGCTACGAAATCCGCTCGCAGATCGGCGCGGGCGGAATGGGTGAAGTGTATCTGGCTCAGGACACAATGCTCGATCGCAAAGTGGCGTTGAAGATTCTGCCTGCTGACCTTGCTGCAAACCAGGACCGCATGCGCCGTTTTATTCAGGAAGCGAAAGCGGCGGCGGCACTCAATCATCCGAACATTGCACACATCTACGAGATTGGTAAAAGCGATGGCACGAACTTCATCGCGATGGAGTTTGTCGACGGCCAGACTTTGCGAGAAAAGATTCACGGCGAACAAAGTCAGTTGAAGGTCGTACTCGAACACTTACTCCAAGTCGCGGAGGGGTTGGCGAAAGCACACGCGTCAGGAATTGTGCATCGCGATCTCAAACCCGACAACATCATGATCACGCGTGAGGGGCACGCCAAGATTCTGGATTTCGGTTTGGCCAAGCTGGTTGAGACGAAGCCGGACGGCGCGGCAGAAGTGGGCGAAGCAGCGACCGCGATGATGCCCGTTCAGCATTCCACGCCCGGTGTCGTGATGGGCACGGTCGGCTACATGTCTCCCGAACAGGCGCAAGCGAAACCTGTCGACCAGCGCTCCGACATCTTCTCTTTCGGCTGCCTCCTCTACGAAGCTGCCACTGGTCGCCAGCCGTTCGCCGGTGACTCCGTCGTTGACACGCTGCACAAGATCATTCACGACCCGGCGCCGGCCATCACTGACTTTAATCCTTCAGCGTCACCAGAATTGCAGCGCGTCATCCGCAAGTGCCTGGCGAAGGAATCTGAGAAGCGCTACCAGACAATCCGCGACACGGCCAACGATCTCGAAGAGCTGCTCGACGAGATGAAGGGCCCAAGCGACATAGAGCGCTCCGTGGCGCCGTCCACGAGCGCGACTACGAGTAGCGCGATGAGTAGCACAGACGACGTGCGCGCGGAGAGCGCTGCGTCGGTTAGCCGGCAGCCCGCCTCGAGCGCGGAATACGTCGTCACTGGAATCAAGCAGCATAGACTCGCTCTGGTGATCGCGCTGCTCTTGCTGATTGGCGGCGCAGTCGGTGTCGGCCTTTATCTGCGCGCACGAAATAGAGGCCTGGCGATTGAATCAATCGCCGTGATGCCGTTCGTGAACGAAAGCGGCAATGCGGACGTCGAGTATCTTTCCGACGGAATGACGGAAACGCTCATCAGCAGCCTCTCAAACTTGCCGAATCTGAATGTCAAACCGCGTTCGTCCGTTTTTCGTTATAAAGGAACCGAAACGAATTCGCAGACGATTGGCAAAGAGTTGAATGTGCAGGCAATCCTGAACGGGCGCATTGTCCAGCGCGGGCAGGATGTCTCGCTTTATGTCGAGTTGATTGATATTGCTTTGGATAGAGTCGTTTGGAGTCAGCAATACAAACGCAAACAATCCGACCTCGTAACGCTGCAAGCCGACATCGCCCGTGATGTTTCAAGCCGGATCAAAACCAAATTATCAAGCGCGGATGAAGCCAAAGTTACCAAGACTTACACGACCAACTCGGAAGCCTATCAACTCTATCTCAAGGGCAAGTATTACGCGAACAAATTCACTAAAGAAGGATTTAGGCAGAGTATTGACAGTTTTAATCAAGCCATTGCGCTTGACCCGAACTATAGTTCGGCTTACAGCGGTTTGGCTTACGCATATATTTTGCTCGATGATTGGTTTGAACCTCCGCGCGAATCCGCTCCGAAAGCCAGAGAAACGGCACAGAAGGCATTGTTGATAAATGAAGAGGATGTTGATGCTCACGTTGTTTTGGGAATGGTCGCCCACTGGTACGATTGGGATTGGGCGACGGCAGAACGAGAGTTTAAGCGGTCTCTCGAAATAAATCCGAAGAATACCGATTCCTACACATATTATTCGTTTTTCCTGGCGGCGATGAAGCGAGACGACGAAGCCCGCGCAATAGCGCTTCAAGGACTACAAGTTGATCCGCTTTCGTCGGGAATGAACTTTGGTATGGGCGCGACTTTGGTTTTCAGTCATCGTTGGGATGCGGCGATTGTGCATTACCGAAAAGCGATTGAGCTTGACCCGAATTTCTGGCTTCATCATTCCTATCTCGGACGTTCTTACGAACAGAAAGCGATGATGCCGGAGGCAATCGCCGAGTTTAAGTTGGCTCTTGAACTGGACGACCAACAATCGGAAAACTGGGCGGGTCTCGGACATGCCTACGCCGTTTCGGGGAATAAAGCCGAAGCCCAAAAGATGATTGATGAGATGATTAAAAGGTCATCACAAAACATCTACGTCGCGCCGTATAACGTAGCGGTTATCTACGCCGGACTCGGAGACAAAGACAAGGCATTGGAATGGCTTGAACGAGCATACTCGGATCGCGCGTATTATCTGCCGGTGTATCTCACCACGGACGCGCGGCTGGACAGCCCCCATTCCGACCCGCGATACAAGGATTTGCTGAAACGGATGAATCTGCCGGAATGAACTTGAAGGGATGATTTTAAGCCAGCGGCAGGCGCGTAGCGCTATTTCAATTCCGCATCGTCGGGGGATCGCGGGGCGGGTGGGGCACCTTAAAGAGATTATCCGCAGATTACACAGATTACGCAGGAGAAATTCAGCGAATTGAAACGCTTGATCTGATCATCGCTTTTTCTTAGTCAGTGTAATCTGCGTAATCTGCGGATAAAGTTGATTCAGACATGCCCAAACTCGACGATGATGTTGATGCCTTGTTCAAGCTGCCGCTGACAGAGTTCGTTGGCGCCCGCAAGGCACTAGCCGCTCGACTGAAGCAGAACGGTCTCGTCAGTGAGGCTGAAGGCGTGAAGGCGTTGGCCAAGCCATCAATCTCCGCCTGGACGGTGAATCAACTCTATTGGCGGCATCGTGATGCATTCGATGAGCTGATTGCGACGGGCCAGCGATTTCACAAGGCGCAAGTCACCGGAAAGATGGTGAACATGCGGGAAGCTCTCGACGCGCGCCGCGAAGCACTCTCGCAGTTGTCGGATTTGGCGAGCGAAGCATTGCGCGATGCCGGCCACAATCCTTCGTTGGATACACTGCGACGCATTTCCACTACACTCGAGGCGTTGTCCGCAGCCACTTCACTCTCAGCCACTTCACTCTCACATCGTCCAACTCTCGGGCGACTAACGGAGGACATCGATCCTCCGGGCTTTGATTCATTAGGTTCATTCGCGCCGAGCGCCGGCATAACAAAGCCCGCCGCGAAACCGCTGCACGTCAGTCCTTCAAAGAAGGCAGTCGCTGTATCGAGCAAGACACAAGAGGCCGCGGCCGAGGCGAGCCGTCAGAAAGAGCGACAGGCTCGGATAAATTCCGCGAAAGCTTCACTACAGCAGAACAGGAAATCGCTCACTGCTGCTCGTGCCGCACTCAAGAGTTTGG
>JAWWPL010000263.1:0-6141 GCA_033850605.1 Blastocatellia bacterium
GTCCGCATCCGGTGCGGCGTTCAAACGGAGGTCGGGTGGACGAGAAGATGCGGACGGGACGTCCGCGCTCCCAGCATTCGATGAGCGTCGCATAGCTGGCGTTATGACAAGCCGTGGTTTTATTTCAACCCGATGCGTCGTTAACGCGGCCGGCCCGTGGGCTGCGGAAGTTGCCAGGATGGCGGGGGCGGAGTTGCCGGTCGAACCTCTGCGGCGGCAACTCGTACCAACCGAACCGTTCGATCAGTTGCCCAGGCGATTTCCCATGGTGATTGACATGTCCACGGGCTTTCACTTCCGGCGCGAAGGAAAGGGAATTCTGCTGGCGTGGAACGATCCCGAAGAGACTGCGGGCTTCAAAACTGAATTCGACCCCACCTTCGTCGAAAAGGTCTTGACTCATGCTGCAGTACGCGTCCCGTGTCTGGCCGAAGCCGAGGTCAATCCGCGCCGGGCCTGGGCCGGACTGTACGAAATGACTCCCGATCATCATGCCATCATCGGCCGGTCGCCAAACGTTGAGGGACTGTACTTTGTGAACGGCTTTAGCGGCCACGGCGTTATGCACTCGCCGGCTTCAGGGCGCATCACCGCGGATTTGATCCTGCAGGGAACATCAGAACTGATCGACACAAAGCAGCTCGGCGTCGAGCGGTTTGCTGCCGGCAGACTGTTGGAAGAGACCGCAGTACTCTAGCTTTCCCGAGTCCGATTGATGGAGAAAGCTAATGAAAGACGGCCGGAGTTGCCGGTGGAAAAGTCAGAAGGATCGACGATGATCAGGCCATCGACTAGAACTCTCGGTGGGGGAATAAAGTTGGTTTGCCGGGGCACTTGCCTGACTGTCAGGGAGGTCTCAGTTGCAATTTGGGCCGTAGCCCTCCCTAATGTCGGGCTAGTGGCCCGAGCGGTCTCGTTGCCACACTCTAGAACCTATCCCCGGTCCACTATTTCGCGGAATCCCCGTACAACAGCATCGGCGCCGAATTCGTTAGGGACGCTTTTCCCTTTGGAAAAGTAATCTGCCAGACGCGGTCGAAGACTTTGCCATCCCACTTGGGCGGCTTCGCGATTCCGAGGGCCTTTGCGATGTCGGGAATGTTGCCGTGATGCCAGCAGACCAAAATGATCTCGCCGGGAAAGTCGTTGAGAATCGCGTTCGTCATCTTTTGGATACTGGCGTCTTTGTCAGCAAAGCCATCGTTGAGCGGGACGTTCAATGCTGTCGCGAGCGGCGTAACCGTTTCGATCGGCCTCTTGCTGTCTTTCGATGCCTGAGTGGCGAAGATGTAATGGGGGGCTGGGAAGCGCGGCGCTGAACCCTTGACTGGCACCGAGTGGTAATGGGCAGTGAATTCTGCCGGCTTGTGATGCATCGAACAGCCCAGTTGCGGCAGCGCCGGAAAGAATAGCGAAGGCAAGGCCGCTGCGCGCGCGGACCCCCGCACAGACAGGTGGCGTCCGCCATCATTGTCCTTTTTGGGATCGCCCAGCTTCTCGCCGTGACGGATGATCAAGACCTGATTTGGTAGATTGTTTGCGGCCATTTCGATTCTCCTTGTGAAACTCCGGTGCTCTCCACGGCTTTGCCGGAGCGGCTTGGTTGAGCGAAACAGTCGACGTCAGCGACAGTCCCCGGAAGACGATCAGGACCGCGCTACGCCGGTTCAATTTGGTCGTGCAGTCCGAAGATCGTTCGCCCAAGCGATGACCCCTACATCAATTCGGTTTGACCATTGCGTTTGCTATTTCGTCTCCGGAAACTTGAAGCCGATATAGGTTCCCGAACTGAGACCCATCAATCCCAACAGCGTCGTGCTGAACTCGGGCATGCTTAAGCTGTTGTAGACCGACGACGCGAACATTATTCCCAACACGATCGTCCAGGCAAAAATTTGAAAACGATGAAAGCTGTAGCCGCTTCCGTCGGAAAGTATGTCAGTCAGAAATCCTTTGCTTACGCTGGCGGTCGCCGCGGGCGTGAGGCTTTGAATCTGCTGATTCGTCTGCGCCAGTTGCGCACGATTGGCTTGCAGTTGCTTGTTGAGGCTGTCTCTGTTGCTCGTGTCTTCAGCCGCTAAGCTGGTTTTGCTGTTAAGGACATCGATTTGTGTCTGAAGTTCCGGGATGCTCTGTTCCAACGACTGCTTTTCCGCGGTTGCCGTTTGTAGCCGATCTGAAATTGAATCGTTCTTGCCAGAGTCGATCAAAGCCTCGCCCAACGCAGTGCCTGCGCTGATTCCCATCAGTCCCAGCAGCGATGGCGTGATTGTGTCAAGCGCGCTGGTTATTAACCAGATGGTGACGTAAGACACATAAATCATGATGAACCAAAAGGCCATCTGCGTGCGGCCGAGGTTGTAGGGCCTGAGCTTTCCCGGCACAGGGCAATCTCCAGTTTCGCGAATTAGATTGGTGGTGCGGGCCAACCAGAGAAACAAGATGAACGTGAACAGCACCACGAGTAACGCGATCACGCCATACAAAGGTGAGATGACGGTTAACGGGAGTGGATTGTTTTGACCGTAAATGCTGTCAAAGGGCGATTGATTCTCCAGCCCAATGGTAAAGGTCACTGGACGGTGTGTACCTGTAGGCTCGCCCAGTAGATCGGTCCAGACCTCCTTGTTTGCCGGAGTGATCTCCAAATGAAAATGGAGCCGGTTCTTGTCCGGGTGAATCTCTTCCGGATAAATGCCGCGTATCGCCCGGCCATTGATGAAAGGAACGAGTTTTGTGGCGTCGTTGGTGGCTGCCCACTCGGCAAAGTGATCGACTGACACTTGAATGATGTCGTCCAGTTCGAGGTGTCCTGCCGTGCCCGTTACTTTAGGAGGGGGAGCTGGTGTCGGCATAGCGACAGCACTGGGGGCCTGAGTCTCAACGGCCCTCGGCGACGGGCCGGGTATAGCCGTCGGTGACGCGGTCTGAGCAACTGCGAACCCCGAACAGGTGCACACGAATGCGATCAAAGTGAACCAAAAGAGCCGAGAAGCTTTTAGTGTCATGTTCTCCACCCAGTGAGTTGGATTAGACCTTGAAAAGCATCTGATCTTTGCGAAGTGGGGCACAGGCTATCCGATCTTTCTACGGCCGTCAACAAGTTCGCAACAATGCACGCAAGCAAATCTAACGCTAGCAAAGCGCTCGCTCTAGGTCTCTGTACTTAGGCGAAGAGAGTTGTTCTGCAGGTTGCGGAAGCCGCCTCTCCTTGCACCTGAACGCGAAGTACGACAATATTTCTGACCGCTAACGCGTCACTTCAAATTTCTGATCAATAAGCGAGGTCCAATGGAACGCAGAACCACAAGTTGGTTTAGTCCCAATTTGCAGATGGAGATGCCGCTGGTGGCTTACGGCCATGCCGGTCAGACCCTCTTGATGCTGCCCACCGCGGCGGCAGATTATCTGGAGTACGAAAGGTTCTATCTAGTCGATGCCATCAAGCCGTTTATTGAACGGGGCCTTGTGCGCGCTTATTCCATCAACAGCGTCAATCGCCACAGCCTGCTCAACGAGCAGATGCCGCCCAATCTGAAGGCGGAACTATTGACGCGCTATGATCGGTACATTACCGATGAGGTGCTGCCCTTGATTCGAAACGAAAGCGGAGACGATGCGCGGCCGATTACGACGGGCGCGAGTCTGGGCGCTTTCCTGTCAGCGAACGAGTACTTCAAACATCCTGATTTGTTTCGCGGTGTGATCGCGATGAGCGGCAGCTATGACATACGCTCCTACCTTAAGGGTTTCTATGACGACAACGTTTTTTTCAATAATCCGGTCGATTATCTTTCGGGAATGAACGACGATCATTATCTTCCGATCCTGCGCCAGGCTGACGCGATCTACATTCTCTCCGGCCAGGGTTCGTACGAAGCTCCCGAGCGCAGTCAGAGCCTTGCGGACATCCTCACCGCCAAAGGAATTCCGCACTCACTGGAGTTGTGGGGCTACGATGTGAATCACGACTGGCCCTGGTGGCGAAAGATGTTGCCGCATGTTTTGGGGAAGATAGTTGTTGCGCGAGCTTAGATGGACACGATGACGAAAACTCGAGCAAGACTTTCGGCTTCCGCGTTAATTACCTTCGTAATTACACTCTGCGTTGGCGAGGGGAAAGCGCAGAATGCTCAATTGATGCGGAACCTTTCAACGATAGACAAAGTTGAGTTGCAAGCAGTCATAGACAGCGAATTATGGATTAAGGGTGTTGAAGCGACAAAGACTATCGAGGGAGTTGACGCCCAAAAGGTCGCCCAGCTTTGGCGATCGCAGAAATGGAATCGCACTGGCTATGCATGTCACCGTCCGGTTTACGCAATCAAGTTTTTCTCACACGGCAAGCTAATCTTTTACGCGAGCATCTGTTGGGAGTGCCACAACGTTTATTTCGTTGAACCGAATACAATGAAGATTCTAGGGAGCGTAGGGGTGGCGCGGAGCGCTCAAAGGGACGCGAGCTTCTCAAACTTTTCAAGAAACAGCTAGGTTGATCTTTCACAAATCATGGACTTAAAGTTACAAACGCGGCGACTGAATTCAGCTCCGCGCGTCATCCTCGGCCTTCAGCCACTCTTCAAAAGCCAAGACAATATCGTATTGATCTTCTTTCGGACTGCGGGCGAGGAATTCGGTGAGCACCGCGCCGGTGAGTATCGGCAGGGCCTGGCTCGCGTCCGCCAATACATATTGCCCGTCTCGCAAGTGATAAATGGTCAGCGCTTGGCCGTCGAAGCGCCAAAGCTCCGGAACACCGAAGGCCGCGTAGATTGGGAACTTCGAAATCGATTCGTGATGGATGTCGATCTCTAAGACAACGTCGGGGGGCGGGTCGGTATTAAAGTCGATTTGCTCCTTCGTGCCAACTACGTCAGCCGTCTGAACGTAGAAACATGCGTCGGGCTCCGCGCCTTTTTGTTCGCTTTGCTTCTTGAGGGTCGCCGATCCGTAGAACAGAACCTTAATACGCTGACGAATGCTTATTCTATCCACTAAGCGCTCGATCAGTTTTGTAACGTATTCGTGTTTGGATGAGGGAGATATGACTTGTAGAGTTCCTTCGTCGTAACAAATCCGCAGGCTGCTTGCTTCCCCTACCGCGTCGAGCAATTCCTCATAGTCGTGCCACCCAACTCCGTGCTGAATAAGCACGCTGTCGCCGGGCATCCGCTCGATCATCTCGACGATGGCTTCAGCCTGACTGGTTATTTGGGTGCTCATTTCGGTTGCTGACCTGCTCGCATGAAACAAAACGACAAACTGAAGTTTGTCGGACAATTACCCAGGCGGTCCGTCGTCGCCCTTCTTGCCTTTCTTCTTGGCCGGTTCAGCTTCGCGCGGGCGAGTCTGAGCCGGGGTCGCGGCCGCGGGCGGTGGTTTGGTTTCTTTCGGAGTCTCTGTATTTATGCGCGGCTCCGCTGGCGCTTCCGTCTTGGGCGCGGGCACGGTCTTGTCTTCCAGCCGCGGCTCAGTTATCGCGCTGGGCGTATCCTTCTCATCGGTCTTTGTGTCGCCCTCATCCGCCGTCATCTGCGCTCGTTCCAACTGAAGTTCACGCTGTCGCTGCTTGTACATCTCCTTCATGTCTTCAGGCATCGAGGGCGCCTTCTGGAAATCTTCCTTTGGCTTCTCTTTGAGAAAATCTTTCATGAATTCGATGAAGTAAGGCAGCGCGCCGACCGCGCCGGTCATTTCGTTGCCCAGCGGTTTCTTCCTTCCCGGATAACCCATCCAGACACCGGTTACGTATGTAGGCGTATAGCCGATGAACCAAACATCCGTATGATCGTTGACGGTGCCGGTCTTGCCGGCGAGTGGGACGCCGAGCACCTGCGCCGAAGATGCGGTGCCGCCTTGCACGACGCCGCGCATCATCGTAACCATCGTCAGCGCCACGTACTCACTGACAACTTTGTAGGTAGTCTTTTCCCACTCTTCGATCACCGCGCCATCGCGATCCAGCACGCGGCGAATCATGTGCGGATCAACGCGTACGCCTTTGTTCGGAAAAGCGGAATAGGCCGAGACCATCTGATCGAGCGGCACTTCCGTCGCACCTAAAGCAGACGGGAGATAGGGCGCCATCGGCACTTTAATCCCAAAGCGGCGCACCATCTGCGCGCCCGTTTGAATTCCCAC
>JAWWPL010000290.1:0-26702 GCA_033850605.1 Blastocatellia bacterium
TCCTTGTATAGACACCGTTTCCATGCCGGGTCTTGTTTAAGAGAGTGAGTTTTCCAGGTAAAACGATCCACGAAAACACACGAAGCAGAATGGTGCTCTTCGCGCTGTTTCGTGTGGTTCGTGGATCGTTGTCGATCCGACCAAAAGGCAGCATAAACTGGCCCGCTAACCCCACATCACCGGATGTCTCGCTTGCAAGCCTCGGATGTTGTTGATACTTCGAAAAGCCGAAACACCCGCAAGCTGGCTAGAGCTTGCGGGCGTTTTTTTTGTCTGGGGATAGGCTAAGCCGTTTGCAGCTGCGCCACGGCTGGAACTGCTACTGGCTGCGCCGGCACAAAGTAGTCGGCGTCGCCGGAGAACAGGGTCTCTTGCCACTCGGGCTTCTTCGAAATCCAGGCCGATACTGAAGCGGCATCCACCGGCCGCGAGAAGAGGTAACCCTGACCGTACAGGCACTTCAGTTTGCGCAGTTGCGTTAGCTGACTCACGGTTTCGATGCCTTCGGCGACGACTTCCATGCCCATATTTTCGGCCAGCGAAATCACTGTGCGCACGATCTCGATGTTCTCTGCGGCTTCGCCGATGCGGCCCACGAACGAGCGATCGATCTTCAGAGTATTGACCGGGAACCGGTGTAGATAGCTGAGCGAAGAATAGCCCGTGCCGAAATCATCGATGCTCAGTTGCACGCCCAGCCCTTTCAGACGCTTCAGCAGGCGCGCGGCCATGTCGGCATTCTCCATCACGGCGCTCTCAGTAATCTCGAGCTTTAAATATTTAGCATCGACACGCGTTTCCGCCAGGATGTCCGCGATATTCTCGACGAGATCCGGCTGTGCGACTTGTTTGCCGGATAGATTGACACTCATGAACAGCGAGCTATTCGCCGATGATTGCCACTGCCACTGATTCAGTTGCTGGCAAGCGCGCTTCAGAATCCACAATCCTAAGGGAACGATCAGACCGGTATCTTCGGCCAGCGGAATAAAGTCGGCCGGATTAATAAATCCTCGCTCAGGATGCTGCCAACGAATCAGCGCTTCAAAGCCGGCCAATTGGCCGTTCTCGAGCGCCACGATTGGCTGGTAGTAAACGCGTAGTTCTTCGCGTTCGATTGCGCGGCGCAGGTCGTTCTCCATTTGCAGCACATAGACTGCGTGGGTGTGCATTCCCTTATCAAATACTTCATAACAGGCTTTACCCTGGGCTTTGGCGCGGTACATTGCGGTGTCCGCGTCGCGCAGCATGTTCTCGGGGTGATCGTAGCCGGTGGAACTAAGCGCGATGCCGATGCTGGTGGTGCTAAAGACCTCGTGACCGCTGATGCTGAAAGGCGCCTGCAGCTTCTCCTGGATCCGGCGGGCCATGTTGGTTGCTTCGGCCTGGTTGGGGATCCCGTCCAGCAGGATTGCAAATTCATCGCCGCCCAAACGCGCGACCATGTCCACTTCGCGGATGCAGCTTTCCAGTCGACGGGCCATCGTGATCAGGAGTTGATCGCCGATTGAATGGCCCAGGCTGTCGTTGACGTTCTTAAACCGATCCAGATCCAGAAACAGAACGGCGAACTGATAGTCTTCGTGCTGGCGGGCGCGCTCAATTACGAATTTCAGGTTTTCAGCCAGCAACGCGCGATTCGGAAGGTTGGTCAGCGTGTCGTGGAAAGCAGCGTGACGAAAATGGTCCTTGCTCTCCTGCAACTGAATACTGATTCTCTCCTGTTCGGCAATGTGCCGGCTCAATTCTTCTACGTGGCGCTCGGCCTGCTCGGCACGTTCGCGCTCGGATTCTGCGCGGGCTCTTTCTGCTTCCGCCCGATCGTGTTCGGCCTGTTCGGCCTGCGCTGAAGTCGTTTTAATTTCGTTCAGATACTTGTGATAAGTGAAATAGACGATAAAGATGACGGGTGTCCCAATCATCAGAATCGTCAAGCCGGCTTTATCAAACGAGTTGGCACTAACTGCCGCTACCGCCGCGCCGGCGATGTACGTGATCGAGGTGCCCAGATAATGGGTATGCCACGTGTGCCAGATTGGTTCACCGATCTTGCAGGCCAGGCCAATCGCGCTGATGCCGGTGTTCGAAACGTACTGGACCAGCGCCATCGCGCCGACCGCCGCGATGAAGTGCGAAGGGTCCTGAAATCTGAGCTCAGCTATCGGCCCGAAAAAGAAATGCACGACCAGGACGGTCAGCGTCGCCGAGCAAAGCATCATTGCCGAGTTGAATGAGACGATCAGGATCTTCTTGCCGGTCCGCAAACCCTTACTGAGATGCAGACCTGAGCAGAGTCCTTCAACCCCTGCCAGCATGATGCCGGCCAGGCCACCGTACAGCAGCAGAACTAAAAAGATGAAGGTGTCTGAGACGGTTACACTGGTGTTGACTCGCGGAATCTGGACTGAGAAACGGGAGCTAACCAACATCATTACCGCGGTCAGCAGCATGAATCGAAAATCGAATCGCGGCATCGGCAGCGAGTGCACGGCAAAACCAAACGCGACCGCGCCCAGGGCCACGATCAGCCACTTATATGGATCCTTGAGTCTCTGTCTTCCAGTTAGTTGAAGTGCGGTTTCCACGATATTTCGGGACAGATCGCCTAGCGCAGATAGATGGTTTCGTAGTGGCTGTGAAATTGATAGCCGGCTTTTTCGTAAAACTTCAAGGCGGTCTTATTTTTCTCGTTGACGGTCAAACAGATCGATTCAGAGCGCTCAAGCAGCATGGTCGAGAGTTTGGCCAGGCAACGAAGCCCGTAGCCCTTCCTTCGCTCTTCGGCATGGATGTGTACGCCTTCCAGATAAGTAACCTGGGGTGTCTCTGCTACTACATCGGCTTTGAAGATCAATCTGTCGTCCTGGGTCCAAACCCAGACCCGGCCCTGCTGGATACGCCTCGCCGTGCGCGAACGAAAACCACTCGGATCGTTCTGCAGCGGGTTGACCCCGGCTTCATGTAGGGCCATGGAAGCGTTAACAGCCATGACCTTGTCGAGATCGTTTACGGTTGCCACACGCAGATCGCTTTCGCCTTCGATGGTCGGAGCTACTTTCTGCTCGAGCAGCAACTCGCGACAGACCAGACGGGCCTTCTGTCCGCTGTTGGCGTAAAGCTTCCAAAAGCTTTGAGTGGCTTCCTGCTCACCTCTGATCAAATGCGCGTTCAGGCAATTGCGGGCCAGACGCGCAAACTGGGCCAGAGAGTTTTCAGAGCGGGCTTCGATCACCGTGGCATGGCCCAGGAGGCCCACGCCTTCCAGCCGGCCGTAACGATCGCGACAGGAGTAAAACGATCCGCGATTCCGGGGGCTTACCAGGCCGTTGTCGCGGATCATACTGGCCATATATACAGTGTGAATCATGCGTGCCGAAAGAAATTCAAATACCTCGGGTTCGTCGGCCGCATTCAGTTCACCAATAATGCAAGGTTCGTCACGGGCGAATGCATCAAGCGATCTCGCTTCGGATTCATGCCTCATGAGTGTTACGCCCATTTATCGCTCCTCGCCGCAGAGTTCGAGTTTAAGTCGCGTCCGTCCTAACGAGTCGCCGGCATTACTGAACCGGGGTCGCCATAAATCATCGCGCGCAACGCCATTGCCTGAACGTCGCCGAGAACGACGCCGTCCCCGAAAACGGAGCTGTCACCTAAAACAACCCCGTCACCGAGGACAACGCCGTCCCCAAGCACGACCCCATCACCGAGCACCACACCACTACAAAAGATCGTACCGTCACCCAGCACAACTCCGGCGCTGGTAAAGATGCTGTCCCCCAAGACCACGCCATCGCCCAGGACCACCCCGTCGCCCAACACCACCCCATCACCAAGGACGACTCCGCTGCGTAAGACAACTCCATCGCCAAGGACCACGCCCTGGGCATAGTAGGTTTGGTATTTAGTGATCAGGCTCGTGCCCTTTGCGTACTGATGCCGAAAAAAGATCCCCTGAGACCAGGTAAATGTTTGTCCGGCGATCGTCGTGTGCGGATCAGGCGCTGTTTTGGTGAGCATCGCAGTACCCGCCGGCGTGCTGGACGACAAATCGGTGCGCACCATTTTGGCAAGTCGCATTGCGCCTTCGATATTCACTTCGCCCGTGCCCTGCTCCAACATATTGAAGCCTTTGATTGGTCCCGCGGTGTACATCAGGATCATCTTGACCATGTTGGGCGTCAGCTTTGGATTGGCCTGGAGCAAGAGAGCCGCGGCGCCGGCCACTACTGGCGAGGCCATTGAGGTGCCGCTCAGGTACATCAAGCGCTTGTTAGCGTCGCCGGTAACGCCCGAATCGAGTTCCGGATGCAGTGCGATTAGCAGGTTGTTGGCGCTCTCAGTGGCGCCGATGCCAAGCAGAAGACCGTTACTGCCCCCTTGGTCTGACTCTGCGAAGATTAGTTTATTTCCCGGCGCAACCAGGTCAGGTTTGATCAAGTTGTCATAGTGCTTGATGCCCCTGGAGTCCGTTGAATAACTACGCGTCGGTCCGCGCGAACTGTAAGTAGCTACGCCGTCGTCACTGCGGGCGTCTGTGCCGAAAGTATTGGCTGCGCCAACCGTGATCACCGAGGGCTCGTTGCCGGGCGCATGAATCTGTCCATATATCTTCCTGCCGCTGCTGTCCTTGCCATTGTTACCGGCTGCGACAACCACAACTATTCCCGCATCCACCAGGGCGCGCGCGGCGCGGCAAATCGGATCGTTTTTGTAAGAACTAATCGCGGCCGCTCCCAGACTCATGTTAGCAATGCGAATTTTGTATTTGTCTTTATTCAGCGGATTGGTGGAGCTGACAGCTTTAGTAGGATCAGCCGGACTGAGTATCCAGTTCATCGCGCTCAACAACGCTGCCGTTGTTCCGCTTCCCTGCGAGTCCAGCACGCGCAGACTAATGATGTTGGCGTTATAGGCGATGCCTTGATAAGAATTGCCGCTCGCTGTGCTGACGCCGCCCGCCGACGACGCGACGTGCGTGCCGTGACCGTACGGATCAGTAGTATCGTTACCTTCGCTCGTGAAGTCTTTGCTGAACGTTACTCGAGCGCCCGCCAGCAAGCCGGTCCCGCCAAACGCGGCATGTGCCGTGTCGACTCCGGAATCAAGCACCGCTATACCGATACCCGAGCCGTCGTAAGTGTTGGTGCACAGCAAGCCGCATGACTGGCTGCGGATCTGGTCCGTGCCGGTAGTGGCCGTCACGTGACCGAAGGACTGCAGTTCGATGTCCGGCGAGATGTAATTGGCCGCGCGACTCTTGGCCAGGGCTTCGATCGCGTTGGCAGGTAGCTCGACTTTCATCGCACCCAACTGGGCCATGCGCGAATCTACGTTCACGCCAAAGCGTCTGAGCAACGAACTGACTTCAGCGCTGTGAATATTATCAACCTGCAGGATTGCGGAAACACGACCGTTCGGTCCCGCGCGCTCCATTAGTTCGCGCATGTCCGCAGAGATCTTCTCGCCTTCAAACTCCTCATTAATGGGACTCTTGCGCGGGTCCCTGGCGACTGCAGAGTCCTCGGCATTTCCACTCGTCCCGTCGATCGAGATCGAATCGAAAAGTTTCGCTACGCTTTCATCCGTCGCAATGTAATTCGCATAAGCTTCAGGAGTAGCGCCGCCGATGACTTTGAATTGATTCCTTTGCAGGGCCGTCTTAACTGTCGTTGAGGCGATGTTGGTCGCGCGAGCGCCGGCATACTGATGCATCTGATCAACGAAAAGAATTACCTGGCCCTGTGCCTGTGCCGTTTCAGCGAATACAGCCTGGACCCGATTCTCGAACTCAGCGCTGGTCTGCGCACCTCTGGCCAGCGCTTCCAGACTGAGACGGAAGACGCGTTTATTCCGCAACGTCTCGGGCACATTGCCGAAAGCGATTCTGGAAGCCACGCCGCGAGCGATCGCATCACGATCAAGATCGGATTCGCCCAGCACCAATGGCGCTTTAGCGGTCGACGACAGGCCCGCTATAACTCGCGCAATACTTGCCTCGTAACCGCGGACGGGTTCCAGCTTGTCGGAAAGCGCCAGCAGCGTAAGGTCGGTCGCGTACTTTGAAAGGAGGGGGTACTTGCTGTCAGCAACCTCTCGCTGCTGACGTCCGGTTGTCCCTTTACCTGACTGAGCAGTGGAGCGTTGGCTAAAAGTCAGGCTGGCGCACATCGATACCAATATGGCGGCAATTGTGATCCACGTTACGACGGGGGTTCGTTTCATTTTTTCCATTTTCAATCGTTCCTGTAAGTCCTACGGTCTTCGGGATTGAACCGGTTTGTTAATTGGGGGCAGCTACTTACAGCACGCTCTGACGGGTTCGAACGAAATCTGAGAAGGTCTTGCTGCCGAATCGTCGGCAAGCAAAGCGTTCACGCTGCGAAGAGCCTTTTGAAAAGATCGCGCTCGTAGAAAGAGTTCACGGGCGCTTCCCGTAGTGCGAGACCTGTGCCAGCTAACCCGGCTTGAGAAGAATGTTTGAAACACACGGGTTAGTTGGGCTAGCGCGGGTTTGGTCAGGCGGTGGGACTAATCAGGTTGACACACATGCCGGTCAGATTAACGGGGGTGGCATTCGGTGTGACGGGTTACCTGATTGGCTAATGAAATAGATGCCCCCTTTTCATCATTGATAAGTAAGAGGACCTCACTGCCCTCACAACCTCCCAGACGCATGTTGTGATGGCCATTGATGAAAGCGTCTGTCCGTTGGAGCAGGAAGGGCAACTCACATTGCCCACTGTTAGAAAAGGAGAATTCACAAATGAAGCACAATAGACATGTACTCTGGATCATTACTTTGGTCGCGTTGACCGTCTTGCTGATACCTGAAAATGGCGTAAAGGCACAGGAACCGCAGGAGCGCCAAACCTTCTCGAAGGCAGAGCTGGACCGCGCCAGAAGCGCCGCGCCTCAAGATGCGGCGCCCGCGGTGCTCGGTTGCACCGGTCCAATTACGCGAGTGATCGACATCGGAAATGAGAATCTGAAGTTTACCCCAGCCAATTACTTCACCAGTCCGGGTGGAGGCGAGGGCGGGCGTTTTGACAAGACTCCGGTTCTAAGCACGAAGGTGAGCCTTGCGCCAGGCACCTGTTTGGATGCTCATCTGAGCGCCATCGTGGGTAGCGGGCGGCTATATGGCGTGTCGCCCATGGCTTTGTTTCAGGTTACCCTGACTTTTCTGCCTACTACGAACCCTCCGTTGGCTGGTCCGCGTCACATGGTCGGACATTTTGAGCGTCCCTTTGGTACTTCCAGTCCGGCTGTTGCTTTAGAGGCAGAACGCGACGTTGACATGTTCGCTGCAAACTTTTTTCAAAAAGTTGGCAGTGGACCGCACGAAGTACGACCAGGAACGTATCGGGTCGATGTTTGGTGGGCCGGCGCAGGTCCGGGAGGCGCGATCGGTGCGGGCTTTGTCCTGAAGCTTTATATGAGGTAACAGGTTTTTCCCTTTCATTGCGCTGAACCTGTGAGCGGGCCTTGAGGCAGAAAGCAATCAAGCCAACTGTCTGATCCAGGATTGATCCGCTGGTTTTTCTCACACAGAATATGGGCCAGCCATGCGAGCGGCGAGCGATTTCATCTCGCCGCTCTCTTTCTTTAAACTCAAATCACAGATCGACTACGCGTTCTGGCAAAATCAGTTCGTCACGCGTTTGGACGGACTAACTCACCGTTTTCGAAAACTTAAGCTTCTTACCTTTTGGGCATTGCGCTATAATGCCCGCGCGTTGGTGGTTTCCGGTTAGGAACGCTCGGCAATTTCAGAGAGACTGGAAAGCGAATGTTCGAACGCTACACTGAAAAAGCGCGACGGGTGATTTTCTTTGCTCGTTACGAAGCGTCGCAATTCGGCGCCCCCGCGATCGAGCCTGAACATCTTCTGCTCGGCTTGATGCGCGAAGACAAGACCTTAACGGGCCGCTTCTTTCCCCGCGCCCAAATTACCATTGAGTCAATTAGAAGAGAGATCGAGGGCCGCACGCTGCTGCGCGAGCGGATTCCCACTTCCGTCGAACTGCCCCTGGCCCCGGAAACCAAGCGCGTGCTGCATTACTCGCACGAAGAATCTGATCGACTGCAGCACCGACACATAGGGACCGAACATTTGCTTTTGGGACTCTTGCGCGAAGAGCGCTCGATGGCCGCGCAGATTTTGTTTGAGCGCGGGCTAAGACTGGCCGCGGTGCGCGACGAGATCGCTCGCCAAACTGGAGCCGACGCTCGTCATCGCAAGGACATTCCGCACCTGCTCGAGTTTTCCCGCGACCTGACCGAGGACGCATCAAACGATCGGCTCGACCCCTTGATCGGGCGCGATGGCGAGATCGAGCGGCTGGTGCAGATTCTTTGCCGCCGCACCAAAAACAATCCAGTGCTGATCGGGGAACCCGGCGTCGGCAAAACGGCGATCGTCGAAGGTCTGGCCCAGCGGATCGTGCGCGACGAAGTGCCATCGTTCCTGGCTAATAAAAGAATTCTCTCGCTCGATATCAGTCTGATTGTTGCCGGCACAAAGTATCGTGGCCAGTTCGAAGAGCGCTTGAAACAAATCATGCGCGAGCTGATTGAGAATCCCCAGTACATCGTCTTTATCGACGAACTGCACACGTTGGTGGGCGCGGGTTCGGCGGAAGGATCTCTGGATGCGGCCAACATTCTCAAGCCCGCGTTGTCGCGCGGCGAGATCCAATGTATTGGCGCCACCACGCCCGCCGAGTTCCGTAAGTCAATCGAAAAGGATCGTTCGTTGGAAAGGCGCTTTCAGTCTGTCAAAGTGCCGCCACCCTCGGAAGCGGAAGCGATCAAAATTCTCGAAGGCGTGCGTGAACGCTATGAGAGTTTTCATCAGGTGCGTTACACGCAGGAAGCCCTGGAAGCTGCTGTCATTCAATCCACTCGGTATATTCCGGATCGTTTTCTGCCTGACAAAGCGATCGATGTAATCGACGAGGCCGGCGCCCGGGTCAAGCTTCGGGTCAGAGCTGAGCAGGGAAACATGGATGCGCTGACCGCGTCTTTGACCGAATGGGAGCGGGCCACTTACGGCCGCGCGCAGGCGCCTATCGAAGATGAAGAAGACGTCATCGTGATGGCTGAAGTCACTCGCGCCGACGTCGAAGAAGTCATTGCCCGCTGGACTGGAATTCCCATTACCTCGTTAAAAGAAGGCGAATCACTCAAGCTCCTGCGTATCGAAGCCGAATTGCACAAGCGCGTGATCTCTCAACGGCCCGCGATCTCGGCATTGGCCCGGGCCATTCGGCGTTCGCGCGCCGGATTGAAGAACCCGCACCGGCCCGTGGGATCGTTTCTGTTCCTCGGTCCGACCGGCGTTGGTAAAACCGAAGTGGCCCGCTGCCTGGCCCAATTCCTGTTCGGCACTGAGCGGTCGATGATTCGCTTTGACATGTCCGAGTTCATGGAAAAGCATTCGGTTTCGAAGTTGATTGGCTCTCCGCCCGGCTATGTCGGTCATGAAGAAGGCGGGCAGTTGACCGAACGGGTGAAGCGCTCTCCTTATGCCGTGCTGCTGTTTGATGAAATCGAAAAAGCGCATCCCGACATCTTCAATGTGCTTTTGCAGGTCTTTGAAGACGGTATTCTTACCGACGCGCTGGGAAATACGATCGACTTTAAGAATGCAATCATTATCATGACCTCGAATATCGGCGCGCGCTTCATCATGAAAAAGGGCGCCATGGGATTCCAGGGCTCGGCTGATGTTTCCCGGACCAAGTTGGAAGAGATGGTAATGACTGCCGTCCGTCAGACTTTCAATCCTGAATTCATTAACCGGCTGGATGAAATCATCATCTTCGATGAACTGGGCGATGAAGAATTGCTGGACGTCCTCCAATTGCAGGTGGATCAAATCAATGGAACGATGTCCAATCACGGTTTTATCGTCCGCCTGGCTGATGGCGCTAAACGCTGGATCCTGCAGAAAACCTGCGCGGATCGTTCGTATGGCGCGCGTCCTTTGCGCCGCGCCCTGCAGAAATACGTGGAAGATCCTCTTTCAGAAGCATTGATCCAGGGCCATCTAGGCGAAGCCTCACTGGTCGAGATGTTTGTCGATGGCGACGAGTTGAACTTCCGCTCGATCACAATCGACGAAACCGGCCTCGAGCAATCGAGCGATTTGCTGCTGACCCCCTGAACTGCGGCTGCCTGCTCTCTTCAACCAATCCGGATAATTCCATCCTAACGACTGCGTTTTGGAGGTGGTGTCCTATTTTTGAATTCTCTGCGCCCCTTCTGCGTGTCTGCGCCTCTGCGGTGAGTGTTTTTAAGCCTTATTCACCGCAGAGACGCTGAGGTCGCAGAGACTACGCAGAGAAAAACTGAAATCAGGACACGACTCGTTTTGGACTTTCGCTTTATTTTCCCGGTATAATGCGCCACTTTGCTAAATTGGAAACTGGCAACGGCTGGAGCCTGCGGTGAATCAAAGTGCTCCCCAGACAGCGCAACCGCGGCGAGTTTGTGTTACGGTTTTCCTGAAGTAAGCGCTTAACTTTTCATACGCTGAGTAGATTTCCCGGAGAAACCTCTAAGGGAACCGTCATTTATGCACTCTTATCGCGTCGTTTGGCTCGCCATTCTGAGCATCGCCATTGGCACTGCCTCTCTTTTTGTCGCTAGTCGCGCGCGGGCCCAACAACCGCAGCAGCAGCTGGTTGAGGAAGTGGATATCCAGGGCAATCGTCGTCTGCGCAAAGACGACATTCTCTACTACATTCAAACCCGTCCGGGTGATCCATACAACGCGGAACAGGTCGCGCGCGACTTACAGACCCTCAATGCGCTCGGCTTTTTCGAGAAGACGGAAACGAAGGTAACCACCGAGGTTGCCCCTCGTGGCGGCATTAGGGTGACCTTCTATGTCAGGGAACTTCCGATTATCCGCGACATTCAATTCGAAGGATTGAAAAGCGTCTCGGAGTCAGACGTACTGAAGACTTTCCGCGAGCGGCGCGTCGGAGTTTCGAAAGAAGCGATCTACGACCCGGTCAAAGTTCGCAACGCAGTGCGGGTGCTGAAAGAATTACTGGCGGCCAAAGGCCATCCCAATGCCACGATCGCGGAAGGCCGGGAGAACGTGTCGACAACTTCCGTCGCCATTACCTTCCAGATAACCGAAGGAGCTCGCGTTCGCGTGGCCGAAATTCAGTTTGAAGGCAGCAAGGTCTTTAAGAGCGGGAAGCTGCGCGATCAGATGAAGTATGTCAAAGAAGCCGGGCTGATTTCGCGCTTCAAGGAACAAGACATCCTCGATCGCCAAAAACTGGACTACGATCTCCACCAGGTGGACAACTACATGAAGTCCAAGGGCTATCTACAGGCGCGTCACGGTGAACCTGTGATCACCGGCCTTGGCCCTCGGCGCAGCGGCTTTCCCATTCTGCCATTGCCTTTTCTATCGTCAGTCGACGACTCGCTCAAAATCACGGTCCCGATTATTGATGGAAAGCTTTACCGCCTGGGGGAACTGAAAGTCGAAGGCAACTCGATCTTCTCTGAAGCGGCGATTAAGGCAATCATCGGTTTGCAAAAAGGCGAGGTTGCTAACGGCGAGGCGCTCAGCAAGGCGTTGTATGAAAACCTCAAGAAGTATTACGGCCAGCAGGGATTTATCCAGTACACCGCGGAAGTCACTCCGACATTCAAAGACAATCCGCAGAATCCCAATGAAGGCGTTGCGGATTTTCTGGTTACGATCGATGAAGGAAAACAGTTTACGCTGCGCCGGCTTGAGTTTACCGGCAACACTTTTACGCGGGACAACGTGCTCCGTCGCGAAGTGCTCATCAACGAGGGTGACATCTATAACCAGGGGATGTTCGAGTATTCCGTCACCAGGCTGAACCAACTCGGTTACTTCAATCCGATCGATAAGGATAAGGACGCCGATTATCGTACCAATGAAGAAGAAGGCCTGGTGGATGTCACGGTAAAGGTTTCAGAGAAAGGGCGCCAGCAGATTTCCTTTAACGGAGGCATTTCAGGAATTGGCGGATCTTTCTTTGGTCTTGAATATTCAACCAATAACCTGTTCGGGCGCGGTGAGGTTCTCTCGCTTAATCTGGCCGCGGGTAATCGCCAGCGATCGTTCCAGTTTTCCTTCACCGAACCGTACATTAGAAACCGTCCGGTCACGGGAGGCTTTACGGTATTCGCCTATTCGCAAAAGTTCTTCGGTGAAGGAACCTTCCTTTCACAGAACACCTCGGCGCAGCAGGGTTTCCTGGACTCGACCCTCGGTTTGACCAACGGCAACGGAGAAAATCTCTTCACTCGAAATTCTATCGGCGCTTCGATTTTTGCCAGTGCGCCTCTATCTGAGTTCTATCGCAAGCGTCCGTTTACGCAGTTTTCGCGGGTCGGGCTCTCGTATCAACTGGCACAGTCGAGCGTCAAGGATCCACCGGTTAATACGACTGGTACTACATCCCAGTTCATCCCGGTGATCTATCGTCAGCCGAACATTCTTACCAGTCGCCTGACCGGTACGTTCAATTACGACACTCGCAACGCGAGTATCGATCCTACGGCGGGACGCTCATTGTCGTTGGCGGCAAACGTGTCCGGACTCGGTGGTGACGTGCGCACCTACGAACCGACACTCGAGTTTACTCAATTCTACAAAGTCCGAAACAAGAAGTCCGCGCACCCGCATGTTTTTGGCTTCCGCATTCTGGCGGGCACCACGGGCAGTTTTGCCACGACGGCCAAGGTAAGGAACGCGAATTCGCTGGCCTTCGTCGATGGAGTGCCGATTTACGAGCGCTTTTTCCTCGGTGACGAGTTCACCATCCGCGGATACAACGTCCGATCTATTAGTCCTGAGACGCCGCTGGATACCTACATCACTTCTCGGAACGTGGTGGTTGCCACGAGCCCTACCGGCACGCCGACTGCAATTCCAGGCTTGTCACAGGCCTTCGCTGCGATTGGCACCTTTACTGGAGCGACCGGCAGCAACGTCGCGCAACTGCCTCGGGCTTACACCGCGACGGGAGCCGACACTCAGATGTTGGGTAACTTCGAATACCGGTTTCCCATACTGGGGAGCGCCGTTGGTGGCGCCTTTTTCGTAGACGTCGGCTCAGCCTTTAACCTGCGTTCAAAGCGTGAACAGAGCTATTCGAGCGAGTTCATCGCCGACCAACCGTTCTTAAGCACCATAGGCACTATCCGGTGTCCTCGACTCGATGCGAGTTTCGGCGGAGCGGGTCTAGGAGTGGCAGGCATCACCCTGAATTCGCTGGCGGCGTGTGGCAGCTTCTCGAACCTGGGATTTATCGGCGGAGGCCTTAATGCGCTGATCGCGCACGATAACCGGATTGTCACGCAGAACGAACTGGATGAGGCGCTGCGTAACGGGCCAACCAATAGTTTAGGTCTGCCGTTTGGCTTCTTCCCGGTGTTTATGCGTGGCGATGCACAAACAAATACTGTGGTCCGACTTAATCAAAGTCTATTCGCGAAATTCACCGACATCCGCAGCAGTATGGGCGCTGAAGTTCGCTTTCAAATTCCCATTCTTAACGTGCCTTTTCGTCTTATTTATGCTTATAATCCCAACGCGCGGCAAAACCAGGTCATCGATGGTTTTCCCTTCTTCTTTGGGCTAAACGAGAAAAAGAGCGTCTTTCGCTTCAGCGTAGGCCGCACTTTCTAGCCGATTGACCGACCCTGATAAGGGGTCGCTAACAAAGCAAACCAAACGGGCGGCATGAACAACTAACAGGTTGGGTCAAATCGCCTCTCAAAATTTAAGGAGTATTACGAATAAAGCTATGAAGATATTTCGTGCGATAACCGCAGTCGCTTTCTTAGCGGTGATCAGCGCCGGGTCCGTTTTTGCCCAGCCGCGCACTACCACACCCGCTGGCCCCGCGCCTACCCAGACCGGAAGCCTGCCGGAAACTAAGATCGCTCTGGTCAATACCGAGGAGTTCGCGGACGAAAAGACGGGCATAACACGCCTGGTTACCATGGCGAAACGCGTCGACGGCGAGTTTCAGCCGCGCCGGGCCGAGCTGCAAACCCTGCAGGCGCAAATTGAGAAGGCCACCGCCGATCTCACTAAGGCTCAGCCGCTTCAGGATGCGAGAGTGTCCCAGCAGCAAGCGGACAAGATTGAAGCAATGAAGACCGAGTTCAAGCGCAAAGGCGAAGACGCGCAGGCGGCATATCAGAAAAGACTGCAGGATGCTCTGGTACCCATCTATGATGACATCGGCAAGGCCCTGGAAGCTTATGCCAAGACCCACGGCATTACCCTGATTTTGGATATGTCCAAGATCCAGGGAATTGTAAGTGCCTCAGAGTCTCTGGACATTACCCGGCCATTCATCACTGAGTTCAATAGCAAGAACCCTGCAACTGCCTCCTTGACGCCGAAGGAATAGCCGCAGGTTCTTAAGAAGCTACGATGATGCGGAGGTGCGACCAGAGCGCGTCTCCGCATCTTTAGGGTTGAGAGTTGGTTGAGGATTGGGAATGAACAGAACTACTCTAATAATTGCGTTCGCATTCGTCGCGTGCATCTCGTTTACCCGGGCTTTTGCGCAGGCCCCGGCTGCGGCGACGACTGTCAACGTGCCGGTAAGTAAGATGGCCGTGATCTACTCGGAACAGTTTCAGGATCCGAAGACCGGCATTGCGCGATTTACCGTTACCCTTAATAGGTTGAACGGTGAGTTTCAGAAGGTCCAGGACGACCTCACCCAAACAGCACAACGGCTCACGGCGATGCAGAGTGAAATCACCAAACTACAGCAGGCCGGTGGCGCAACTCCAGCCCAAGTCCAGGCCAAGATCGACACTCTGGACCAGCAGAAGCGGGAATACACGCGCAAAGGTGAAGATGCCAAAGCGCAATATCAAAAGCGCTATCAGGAACTGTTCACACCACTGCAGGACGACATCAGCAGGGCCCTGGATACCTACGCCAAGGCTCGTGGCATCACGCTGGTCATTGATGGTAGCCAGGTCCCGGTTCTCTACGTGGTTGACGGCTTGAATCTTACCAACGCGTTTATCAGCGAATACAACCTGAAGAATCCGGCTACGGCCCAGGCGACGCCGCCAAAGTGACTGGCACGCGTCACCACTCTTAACGGTCAATCAATTCCGAGAAGCTCATGGAAACGGTCCTCGATTCCGAAGGCATCAAAAAACTTCTGCCGCATCGTTATCCCTTCCTGCTGGTTGATCGAATCATCGAATTAACTCCGCTTCAGCGTATCGTCGGTATTAAGCAGGTCAGTATTAACGAGTCCTTTTTCCAGGGCCATTTCCCCGGAGCGCCGGTCATGCCCGGAGTTTTGGTGATCGAAGCGCTAGCCCAATGTGGGGCTATCCTGGCGCTGCGCGAAATTGCCGATCGCGATCAGAAGCTGGTTCTTTTCACCGGCATAAGAGAAGCGCGGTTTCGCCGGCCGGTGACCCCCGGCGATACTCTGGTGCTGGAGGTTACTGCCCTGCGATTCGGGCCCCGCATTCAGCGTATGCGCGGCGAAGCAAAAGTTGATGGCCAACTGTGTGCTGATGCCGAACTCATGAGCGTGATCGCGGACCGTCCGAAATCATAGGTATGAGTGCTCCGTCCTTTCAAAGCCACCCGCGCCAGGAATCCTCAATGCAGATCCATTCGACCGCCGTCATTAGTCCCAACGCCCGCATAGGAGCGAACTGCCGCGTCGGTCCGTATACCATAATCGGCGACGAAGTGGTGCTGGGCGAGGGCGTGCAAATCCACGGCAACTCGGTTATCGACGGACGCACCAAGATTGGGGACGATACCGAAATTTTCCCGTTTGTCTCGATTGGTTTGCCGCCTCAGGATTTGAAGTTCGCGGGTGAAGCTTCGCAGACTGAAATTGGCCGGCGCAATCGCATTCGCGAGTTTGTGACGATTCATCGCGGCACCTTGGGCGGTGGCGGAATCACAAAAACCGGCGATGACTGCTTCATAATGGCGCAGGCGCACATCGCGCATGATTGCCTGGTTGGTGATCAGGTAATCATGGCCAACGCGGCGACTCTCGCGGGCCACGTGATGGTGGCTGACGGTGCGAACATCGGAGCCTACTCGGGCGTGCATCAGTTCTGCCGGGTGGGTCGCGAGGCCTACATCGGCGGCTATTCCGTCGTGGTGAAAGACGCTTTGCCGTTTGCGCTCACAGTCGGTAATCATGCGAAATGTTACGGGCTGAACAAAGTCGGGGTGCGCCGGCGCGGCTATTCGCGAGAGACGATTGCTGCCCTCCACCATGCCTTTCATCTCTTGCTGTCCGCGAAGCTCAACACTACTCAGGCGCTTGATCGGATTCGCGACGAGATTAAAGACTCGGAACAGGTGAAAGAGCTGGTTGAGTTTGTTGAGAGTTCGAAGCGTGGCGTCGTTAAGTAAACTTTTACCCGCGAAAAGACCGCGCGAAAGGGAACGCGTTTTTCTCGGCGTCCTTCGCGAAACCCCTCTGCGGTAAATCATCCTTGAGCCACCCAAGACTGAATCGAAAGCTATGAAGCTCGGCCTAATAGCTGGCAACGGCAAGTTTCCCTTCCTTGTGCTGGAAGGGGCGAAACGCGCAGGTGTGTCCGTAGCTGTAGCCGCCATTCGTGAAGAAACCGATCCGGAAATTGAACTCCTGGCTGAGCAGCTGACCTGGGTCGGCATCGGCCAGCTCGGCAAGATGCTCCGTTTCTTCAAAACCGCGGGCGTAGACAAAGTGATCATGGCCGGACAGGTTAAGCACGTGCAGATTTTCAGCCGCGCGATTCCCGACGTGCGAATGCTGAAGATGCTGCTGCGACTCCCGCGTCGCAATACCGTGGCTTTGATCGGCGCTGTGGCTCATGAGCTCGCCAGTGAAGGAATCGAATTGATCGATTCAACCTACTTCCTCAAGGATCAGCTCCCTCAGCCAGGCAATCTTAGCAAGCGCAAACCAGACGAACGCGAGCGCGGAGATGTCGAGTACGGCCTCGAGATAGCGAACGAAATCGCGCGGTTGGATCTCGGTCAAACTATCGTAGTCCGAGATCGCGCGTGCGTTGCCATCGAAGCCATGGAAGGGACCGATGCGGTGATTCGGCGGGCAGGCCAGCTCGTTCGCGGCCGGCTCACTGTCGTCAAAATTGCCAAGCCCGATCAAGACATGCGTTTTGATGTGCCCGTAATCGGCCTGCCCACGATTGAAACCATGAGCGAAGCGGGAGCGACCTGCATTTGTCTGACTGCCGGCAAGACTTTGATCTTCGACCGCGAAGAAATGCTGGCCCTGGCAAACAAAAACAAGATGGCCATCGTGTCGGTCTAGTCGGCGCTCCGGCTCCCTTGACTTGCCCACAGTTTAGATATCATAGTCGCTCAGTCAACACTAACAATCTAACTGGCGGTGACCTCTCGGGGTCTAACTGACTTCCAAAGAAAGAAGGAGTATCAATCATGGCATTACGTTTGGGCGATGTGGCGCCTGACTTTACCGCAGAAACCACTGAAGGGCCGATCAGCTTTCACGAATGGATCGGCGATAGCTGGGCAGTTTTGTTTTCTCATCCAAAAGATTTCACCCCGGTGTGTACCACAGAGTTGGGCGAAGCCTCGCGACTAAAACCGGAATTTGATAAGCGCAACGTCAAAGTAGTTGGTCTGAGCGTGGACCAGACCGATTCGCACAAGCGATGGGCCGAGGACATTCGCGAGACCCAGGGAACGGCGTTGAACTTCCCGGTCATAGCCGATCCGGATCATAAAGTCGCCGAACTCTACGACATGATCCATCCGGAGATTAGCGATGTGTTTACCGTGCGATCCGTGTTCGTAATAGGGCCGGACAAAAAGGTCAAGCTGATGATTACGTATCCGGCCAGCACCGGCCGCAACTTTGACGAGATCCTGCGCGTCATCGATTCATTACAGTTGACCGCGGGGTACAGCGTGGCCACACCCGTGAACTGGAAAGACGGCGACGATGTGATCATTGTCCCCTCTCTTAGTGACGAGGCTGCCAAAGAAAAGTTTCCCGGAGGCTGGAAAACTCTGAAGCCCTATCTGCGCGTCGTGCCGCAACCGAATAAACCTCAGACTGAAGCTGCTAAAGGCGGGACAACCTAAGGTAGCATAGACTTTTCAGTCTGGAACTGAGGAGGCCATCGGCTTCATTGCATGATCCTATTAAAGGGATCCTTGAATAATTGAACAGGGCGCAGATAGCAATATCTGCGCCTTAGACTTTCGGATCGAACATGCGCGCCATTGTTACGACTCGCAACGGTTTTGTCGATGTGCTGCAGGTGGAGACACGACCCGATCCTGTACCTGGCAAGGGTGACGTTCTGATTCGCGTTAAAGCTGCCGGCTTGAACTTTGCTGACATTCTGGCGCGGCAGGGTCTGTATCCTGATGCACCGCCCAAGCCCTGCGTGATGGGTTATGAAGTCTCTGGCATTGTCGAAGCCGCCGGTGAGAGCGTCGACCCCTCATTTGTCGGTGAACCGGTGATCGCGATGACTCGTTTCGGTGGCCAGGCTGAACTGGTCGTCGTTCCCGTCCGGCAGGTTTCCAAAAAACCTGAAACGCTAAGTTTCGAAGCAGGCGCTGCCGTTCCCGTGAATTACCTGACAGCCTGGGCGCTTTTGGTGGCCATGGGTGGATTAAAGAAGGACGAGGCCGTGTTGATTCATAATGCTGGCGGGGGCGTGGGACTCGCCGCTCTCGATATCGCCAAACATATCGGGGCCATGACCTTTGGGACGGCCAGTTCGTCAAAGCATGAGTTTCTAAAACAGCGCGGCCTGGACCAGGCGATCGATTATCGCCAACAGGACTGGTTGCCGGTACTGATGAATCTAACCGGCAATCGCGGGGTCGAACTGGTTATCGATCCGCTCGGCGGCTCAAGCTGGAAGCAGAGTTATCGCGCACTGCGGGCGACTGGGCGGATGGGAGTCTTCGGCATGTCGACGGCTTCAGCTTCGGGAATCCGCGGAAAACTGAGGGCCCTGAAGGCAGTTATGCAGACTCCTCGATTCAATCCGCTTGGTTTGATGAGCCGAAATAAGGGTGTGTTCGGATTGAATCTCGGACACTTGTGGGGTGAAGGCGACAAGGTCGCGAGCTGGATGCGCGACATAATGCGCGGCATAGACGAAGGTTGGATTCAGCCGCATGTCGATTGCGCTTTTCGATTTGACCAGGTTGCTGAAGCACACCGCTACATTGAAGCTCGCCGGAATATCGGCAAAGTTGTGCTGGTCCCGTAATGACAATTCTTGGTAAGAACCAACATTGATGGAGATGAAGAGATGCCGGACTTTGTGAAAGTCGCTAAGACGGATGAAGTTGCCCCCGGTCAGGCCAAGCTGGTAGAGACCGGGGGAAAAGAAATAGCCCTATTCAATGTTGCCGGCACATTTCATGCTATCGATAACACCTGCACCCACGTCGGCGGCCCTTTATGCGAAGGCGAACTTGAGGGCACCGAAGTAACCTGTCCCTGGCATGGCGCCGCCTTTGATGTAACCACTGGCGCGGTCCTCGGTCCGCCAGCCGGCGCGCCGGTCGGCCGATACAACGTCCGCATCGAAGGCGCGGACGTCGAAATCGAAATCTGATTCACTCCCTGGCTGCTCATCGGGTTAGACGCGGGCTACGGCGCGCACCCTGTCACTCGCTTCAAACAGACGGAGGGCAGTAGCCCTCCGCTAAACATCATGCTTCCTCAACCGACCTTTGCTTCACAAAGTACTTGACATGGCAGAACCGGGAGTATAAATTTACCGGCGAGATGATTCGTCTGGCTAAATCTGCCGCGCCTCCCCCCGCTCTACACGACCGGGCTATGGACAACCTTCGTTACATCCGTGAAACGATGGAACGCGCTTCGGCTTTTACGGCAGTGCCGGGCTGGGGGCAAGTCGCCATTGGCGTGTCCGCCCTGGCGGCAACCTACCTGGCAGCCCTCCAGCCTACGGCGCGCGCATGGCTCGGCACCTGGGTGGCTGAAGCGATCATTTCATTATTAATTGCGGGCTGGCTGATGGATCGAAAAGCACGCGCCCTGGGTTCGCCGCTGCTTTCAGGTCCAGGACGCAAAGTCGCCTTCAGCCTCTCGCCCCCAATGGTGGTGGGCGCCCTTTTGACAGTGGTCCTGTTTCGCGCGGGATTGACGAAGGCGATTCCCGGAATGTGGCTGCTGCTGTATGGGACCGGAGTCGTCACTGGCGGAATGTTTTCTGTCAGCGTGGTCCCGGTGATGGGTATTTGCTTCATGGTCCTGGGCGCAGTTGGCCTGTTCACACCGGCGGCCTGGGGAAACTGGCTGATGGCGGCTGGCTTTGGTGGACTACACATTATTTTCGGAACAATTATCGCGAGGAAGTACGGTGGCTAAGCAACAAGCATTAAAACGCGAGCAGAAAAAGGAACACGTCGAGAAGCAGATCCTGCGCGGCGTTCACGGCGGTGCGCCGCACAGCGCGCACGAAATTGACCGCATGATTCATGAGAGACTTCGTCTGGGAATCATCAGTGCTCTAGCCGTCAATGACTCGCTGACCTTCAATGAACTCAAACATACCGTCAAGACTACTGACGGAAACTTGAGCGTCCACGCGCGCAAGCTCGAAGACGCCGGATACGTAAATTGCTCGAAGACTTTCGCCGGCCGCACCCCCAAAACCGAATACAGTTTAACCGCGGCCGGCCGGCGCGCTTTGGAGCGCTACCTTGATCACATGGAAGCGTTGATTGGCCGGATGCGAAAGAGTTAGACGGAACGGCCCGAATTTTTTTGGGCGCTAGCTTTGCTAAACAAAGCGCTTTGCTTCGGATCAGACGCTGGGAGAGAACTCTCGATGAACACGAACGTGAATCTGTTGGCGCCTATCGGGGTCATGGCCCTATTGGGTACCGGCTTTCTCCTTTTCGTGGCCGCGCTCGTTCTCATTCAATCGCTGGTAGTTCGTCGCACCGGCCGGGCGAAGATCGTTTTGCTCGGCATGGTCGCAGTCGCCGTAGTCTACCTGGCGGCGATATTGATCTTCTCGCTGACAAGTCATGAAAAGGTTCTGGCACGAGGTGAAGAGAAACACTTCTGCGAAATTGACTGTCATTTGGCTTACTCGGTAGCGGACACGCGTCAGGCAAAGACCCTCGGCAATCTGCCTAACCAGACTACTGCGCTCGGAACTTTCGCCATAATCACGATCAAGACTCGCTTTGACGAAAGTACAATCGCCCCCGGGCGAGGCGACAGTTTGCTGTATCCAAATAGCCGAGTGCTGACGCTGATGGACGAGCGTGGAAACAAATATTTGCCGTCCAGTGAGGCTCAGCGTGTGCTTGAGACTGCGCAGAGCACCAGCAAGCCATTCACAACACCGCTGCGACCCGGTGAATCCTACACAACAACTCTGGTGTTCGATCTGCCGGCGGAGGCAAAGCCATCAACGCTGCTGATCAATGAAGGTGAATGGGAAACCCATCTGGTCATTGGTCACGAGAACAGCCCACTCCACCGTAAGACAAGATTCCAACTCTAAGCCTCAGTCCGGCACGATGAAAACCTACGATGCAATTGTAGTTGGCGCCGGGCTGGCAGGCCTGCAAACGGCACGTTTGCTGGCTGAGCGTGGCCATCGAATTCTTCTGATGGATCGAAAGTCGGCCCTGGATCAATCCATCCACACGACCGGGATTTTCGTGCGGCGAACGTTGGAAGACTTTGCTCTCCCACCAGATTGCCTGGGCCCGCCTGTGCGCCATGTCACGGTTTATTCACCAAAAAGACGATCCATGGATCTGGTTAGCCCCTACGACGAATTTCGAGTAGGCCGCATGGGTCCGCTTTATCAGAGGTTTCTTGAACAGGCAATCCGCGTCGGAGTTGAGTGGATGCCCGGCTCCAGCTATATAAACCACTCCCGCCTGGGCGATGAAACAATGGTGCGCCTCGATGGGCCAACAAACTCGTGTTCAGTTCGTACCCGCTACATTATCGGCGCCGACGGAGCCAACTCACGCGTAGGCCGCGATCTCGGACTTGAAATCAATCGAGAGTGGATTGTCGGCGTCGAAGAAGTCCTAACCGGAGCACCACTTGATGGCCCGCCGCGGTTTCATTGCTTCCTTGACCCGCGCCTGGCTCCCGGTTATCTCGCGTGGCTGGTTCATGACGGAGAGGAAGTGCACCTAGGCGTGGGCGGTTATCCAGCGCGTTTCGATCCGATGAAAGCCCTACGCTCCTTTCGCGCCAGCGTTAACGATATCGTCGACCTGAGCAGCGCGAAACTCATTGAACGGCGCGGCGGCCGAATTCCCGTGGGCGGCGTATTGCGGAACATCGCTAATGACCGGGGACTCCTGGTCGGAGACGCAGCCGGCGCGGTATCACCGTTAACAGCGGGCGGGCTGGATCCATGCATGCGACTGTCAACTTTCGCGGCCAAAGTTGTCGGCAACTACCTCGACACTGACGATCCAAGTGCGCTGAAGACTTATTCGGGAGACCTATTTCGCGCGCGATTCATTTCGCGTCTTTGGATGCGACGTTTAATGGCTGTGGTCCAGTCACCCGCGCTTGTCGAGTTCGGATGCGCGATGATGCGCTTACCGTTGATCAATTCGTTGGCATGGCACGTCTTTTTTGGCCGAGGCTCGTTTCCCGACCTGGATCTCAATTTCGCTCCCCAACCCGCTCATTCAACGTGATGATGTGCACAGGAGTTGTCTGTGGCAAGCCACGTGGCCGTAAGACGAATTCGAATCGACAATGGACCATTAATAAGATGTTCGAGCCATTCAAATTTCAACAGACTAACGACGCACCTACGTCAGGGAGTACTTCCATGATCAAACGCATTGCCGCGATCGCTTTTATCTTCTTATGCACCACCTTTGCCTGGGGCGTCCTGGGCACGACAATCTTCCAACGCACGTATTCATCCGATAGTTCATCGGAGGTCCGGGTTGCTTCGACATGGGGCGCGCCGCAGAATCAGTTACCGCCGGTAGCCGCCTTTGACGAGATGGTTCCGAAGAAAGAAGTCACTACTGAGAACGGCAAGAAGACAGAGGTGGTAACTCAGGAGAAAGTGACCAACCTGCTGCCGCTGGAAAGCAGCCACCTCAATGTCGATCTCAATCTGGAGCACAGGCAGAAGGGGTTGCTCTGGTATAGCACTTACAGAGTTGGCTTTGACGCTTCATATTCGTTTCGTAACCCGAGTGACAAAGATCAGACCATAGTTTTCACGTTGAACTTTCCCACGGCTCAGGCGATTTACGACGATTTGATATTCACCGTCGATGATGTGCCGATCAACTTAAAGAACGAAAAGAACAGCGCCAGCGGAACCGCGCGCGTGGCGGCTGGGAAAACGGCCAGTCTGAAAGTCGGTTACAAATCGCAGGGACTGAACGATTGGCATTACAGCTTTGGCAATGCAGAGGTGAACAGCCCCGGCTCTGACGCCTCACGACCTACTGGATCAAACGTCGCTCAGGTCCGCGACTTTTCTCTGAAGATGACCACCAATTTCAAGGACATCGATTTCCCCGAGAATTCGCTTTCACCCACTGAAAAGGCTGAGACAACGAACGGCTGGATGCTGAACTGGAACTATAAGAACCTGGTCTCAGGCTATCAAATTGCGATGACCATGCCCGAGAAACTGCAGCCGGGACCACTGGCGGGACGCATTAGTTTCTTTGCCCCGGTTTCGCTGTTCTTCTTTTTCTTTCTCATGCTGATCATTACTACGTTGCGGGGTATTGAGTTGCATCCGATGAATTACTTCTTTCTCGCCGCGGCCTTCTTCTCGTTCCATCTCCTATTGGCCTATCTGGTGGATCACATTTCGATTCACATGGCGTTTGCGATCTGTTCCGCAGTATCGGTCTTCCTGGTAGTGTCTTACCTGCGCCTAGTCGTGGGCACGCGCTTCGCCAGTCGCGAGGCAGCGTTGGCTCAGTTCATTTACCTGGTGGCGTTTTCTTACGCGTTCTTCCTGAAAGGATTCACGGGGCTGGCAATTACGATCGGCTCAATCCTCACCCTGTTCGTGGTGATGCAGGCGACGGGCACGATTCGCTGGAAGGAAAAGTTCGCCACGCCGGCGGCTCCGGCGCCCGCCGGCAGTTCCGCCTGATCCGATTTCATTAGCCATCAGCGGCGTGACCAAACAGCGGCAAAACCTACAGAGGAGCGGCAATGGGAACACTAAACTTGATCGAGAGGGAATCCGTTTTGCGGCCGATGACAAGACAAGGTTTCTGGCAATGTCAGTTCGGGTCGCAGGTTACCCGGCCGCAGATAGTTTTCGATATTGCCTTCGGCATTGTGGGACCAATTCTCTGTTTCGCATTCGACCCGTTGGTCTTTCGCGGCGGCATTGGCGGCGATCCTCTTTTTGCGGATATCAAGATTTATGTTTATCTCTTCAGTGGCCTCGAGGTTTTAATACTGAGCTTCTGGTTGCTGGCCAGAGCGGGATTTCAACTATGGAATGACTTGTCGGGAGCGGCCTTATTAGTCGGCGGTGTTTTCTGCCTAGCGGCTGGCCTTATCCTTCTGCCGTTCAGCCTTATGGGTCTGATGTTCGGCGTTGGCATCTTTGGTTTTACGCCTTTCGTGACTGGAATCGTCTATCTGCGAAATGGTATCAGGGCTTTGCGAAGTCCGCGCACTGATACTTCTGCTTTCAGTCGTGTGGCCACCGTTTTGCTCGGCTCTCTCGTCGCGATTGGGGCGCCGTTGCTTTTGGGTGTGGCGATTCACGGGGCCGTCGAGAGCTCCGTCGATGAAATTGTCCATGGCGATCCTTCGCACGCATCCGCCGCTGCTCACCGCATCGGACCCCTGAGATATTTCGTGGGGGCTGAGTCGGATCAAATTGTGACGGCCTACCAGCAAGCCTCGGAACCGGCGCGCAAACAACTTCTGAGGGACTGCTACCAGGAGATCACCGGCCATGATATAGAAGTCCGCATCCGGATTATGAACGACTAAATCCGATGCCCGACTATATCGAATTCAAACTTCACTTTGTCTCGCACGCGCACAAGTCCATGAAAAGCTGAAGTTGCCTTCACCTTATAGTCGCCGCGGTCGATGCTGAATTCTCCCTGCGCTCGCAACTCATCGCCTGTTACCGTCACCTTGACGGGAATTGTAATCGGCCTGGTCACACCATGGAGCGTTAGATTTCCCTCAACCTTTAAATCGTATTGATTCGTGCCCGCGGACTTTCCAGCGACGTTGGTACTTTTGAAAACAATCTCGGGATATTTGTCGGGCTCAAGCACGATTTCGCGCAGTTCTTTATTGATGATCTGTTTTTGCGGATCGGTAAAGACGCTGCTGGTTTCAACCATCGATTCGGCCTTTGCAGTGATCTGGAGCGAGGAAGAGGCGATCGCGTCGGGATCCAATCGCGCTTCGCCGGTGAATTCGCGAACGGCGACCAGATGGTCGTGGCCCTTAAACCAGAACAAGCCGCCCGCCATCGCATGGGCGATGAACTTGCTCTGTGAAGCGTCGAGACGATAGCTGTTGGCGGCCATAGTCTCTGTAGGAATCTTGTCTGCAACTTTGTTAAGCCCGACTGCCGCTGAACCCGGCGCAGGTGCGGCCGGCAGGTTTGCTGCACGGCTTCCATGATTGAGCTGATACCCAAGTACGACGGCGACGATCGTCAAGGCTGCGGCCGCCGCGAGAAACTTCAAGATACGCATAATTTCCTCCTTAAGGTCAGGCCGTGAATCCAACTGGATTTCGACGCGCGAACAAGCCGTCGAGCGAGTAGCGGTTGAGATCGACAAACCACAACAGCACAAAGTTCACCAGCGCATACTGAAGGTTATGCGCCACGGTAGCCGCGTCGCCAAGCATGACCGTGCCGAAGGTCAATCCGATTAGTAAAAGTCCCGAGATGGTCAGCCCAACCCTGGTGAGCAGTCCGAATAAGATCAGCGCGCCAGCGATAACCTCACAAAACGGAAGTGCGTATGCAAAAGGCACCACCATCGCGGCGGGTAACTTCCCCGAGAAATGTTGATTCATGCCGCTGACAAAGTTGCCAATGCCGCCCATGAACTTCCCGACGCCATAAAACAGAAAAATTACCCCCAGCGTGATTCTCAAGAGGGCGAATGCACATTCACGATGCTTCATACTCATGACCTCCGGCTAGTAATTGAGAGTGCGGGGGATTCCCATCGAGGCGCAAAAGCAGCCTATGCGGTTTATTGGAAATCAGACGCAACCCAGGCGTTGCCCAGCTAAGTATTTGTGACCGAAACGCGAGGAATAAAGCGCAATCAGAGATCGCCTCAACTGAAAAGCATTCGTAACGAAGCTCGTTGGTCTGTTTGCTTCTTCACCTCAGTGAAGGACGAGTGATATTGTGGGTTCATGCCAAGCGTGAAGAACAAGACCACTCCAACTCCGCGGAGAGTAAAGCGCTCGCGCTCAAAAGACACCCCCAGCGTCACCCCGGAAGAATTCCTGGCGCTGAAAAAACCAAAAGGTGACCTGGTGCTTCAGGTCGGCAGCGAACGTGTCTCGCTCACCAGTCTGGACCGCGTCTATTGGCCCGATCACGGACTCACGAAATTTGACTTGCTCAGCTATTATGTCAAGGTTAGTTCCCACATCATGCCGTTTCTAAAAGAC
>JAWWPL010000291.1:0-9593 GCA_033850605.1 Blastocatellia bacterium
GCGCCGATGGCGATGAGCCGATCATTCAGGCCCAATTCAAGTCGGCTCCTTCCAGCGGCTTGTCTCCTTCCCAGGGTGGTAGTTTGGGTAGCGTTTCCGGGATGGCCTTGCCGCCCCACACCGTAGTAGCGTGCACCAGGTGCGGGTCTCGGTTTGCGGGAGGTGCGAAATTCTGCGGCCGTTGTGGCAATACTAGTTTTCAGCCGGTCACTTCCGATAGCGCGATGCATCGAACGCCGCCGCTGCAACCCCAGGCTCAGCCCAGCTTGAATCAGGCTGGGACGAGTGGTTCCAAAATTCGCTGTACCCGTTGTGGGATGGACCAACCGGCGGGGACAAAATTCTGTGGCCGCTGCGGTGCATCCCTGGGTGGAAGCGCGATCGCCTGGAGCGCGCCACGGCCGGTGGAAGTTCTTTGCGCCGGATGCAATTCTACTTATCCTTCCGGAACCAAGTTCTGCGGACGCTGCGGCCGGACGCTCTGAGAAGAAATATTTCCCGTAGCTGCGCGCTGGTACTGCTCCAGTTTAGTTGGACACGCCCGTCCGTCGCGATGCGGGGCATTAGCCCGACCGTCAGGGGCTCAATCATGCACCTGGGAGCCCTCCCTAACAGTCGGGCTAGTGCCCCGTAGATTAGCAATACATTTTTAAGCCACTACCGAACTCAATATCCTCTTGAGCATCAACTAGTTTCTCGGTTAGACTTGCCGCGCGACTTTGCAGACTCGTACGCGTAAAGCTGAGCGCTCATCGCCATACCTTTCAGGAAACGAGGCCGAACATGAAACGCTGTCCCCAATGTAATCGCACTTATACCGACGATGCCTTGAGCTTTTGTCTGGACGATGGGTCGCCATTGCTGAGCGCTCCAACGTCTGATCCAGGCGCGACCGTCCAGTTTCCGCAGCCGCGCGATACCAGTCCTCAGGCGACGATTGCTTTTAATCCCGGGCAGGCTCAGGCTCCGCCACCACCACCGCCTGTAACACCCCCGCCGTCCTGGAATCCAATGCCGCCCCAGACTCCGCAAAAACGCAGCGCTTGGCCCTGGGTGCTGGGCATTGGCGCAGTGCTTGCCCTTATGGGAATTGGGGTTGTGATTCTGATTTTCGCGGTCGCCAAGATCGCCAATGACAATAACAGCAATGGCAATTCAAACAACACGAACAAGGTAGCGAACAAAAACTCGAACAAGAACGCCAATGTCGACGAGACGAATACTAACGCAAACTCACGTTCGAGCCTGACGACTTTTACCGATGATTTTTCCAGCAAGAGTTGGGGTACGGGCGAGTCTCAATACGGGAACATCTGGTATCAGGACGAGGAATATCACATGCACGCCACCAAGGGCGGCTTCATCGTGATGTACGGGCCGGACAAGCCAGAGTATAAAACCGAGAATGCTACCGTACGCGTCGGCCTGCGTAGTATCGACGGCAATCCACCGCTCACCGGATACGGCCTGACTGTTCACGGAGAGAAGAAAGACGGCAAGCTGGAAGACTATGGCTTTCTGATTTACAACGGCGACAATCCTAAATATAAAATCGTGCTCCACAAGGCCGGCGCTGAAACCAAAATTGTCGATTGGACGCCTACTACTACGATTCGAACGGGAAGCTTGCCGAACCAGCTCGAGGTCAGAATCCGTGATCTTAAGTTGGATTTCTATATCAATGGTCAATTCGTCACTTCCATTACTGATGAAGAGACGTACCGCCGTGGGCGTGTCGGGCTCTACACCAGCGACGTGGGCGAAGTAGCTTTCGACGATCTCGAAGTCAGCAAGTAACCTCCTACCATGCGCGTAACTCTACGAGTCCTGGCTGGGCCCTATACCGGGCGCGAGTTCACGTTCGATCAGCACGACACTTTCCTGATTGGCAGGGCCGACACCGCGCATCTTTACCTTCCGGAAGACCGATTCTTTTCGCGTCATCATTGCCTGCTCGAGATCGCTCCACCGCGTTGCTTTCTGCGCGACCTCGGGTCGACCAATGGCACGTTCGTGAATGGCCAGAGAGTGCCCGAGGCTTTTCTAACCAGCGGCGATCGTGTTCAGGGTGGGCAGACGGTGCTCGAAGTAGAGGTGCAGTCTGAGCAGCCCGTGACCCTCAACAGTATGGAGGCGCCTACGCTGACTCGGCCGACTCTGATCCCGGTCGATTGCGCTAATTGCGGACGTCGTGAACAGACCGAAGCTTCCCATGTCAACGAGAAGATGTCGTTCATCTGCGAAGATTGTCGGGAAGAACTGAAACGCCAGCCGCAGCCTGTTCCTGGCTACCAGATGATCAAGCTCCTGGGTCGTGGTGGCATGGGCTGCGTCATGCTGGCTCGAGACGAAAAGACCGGGCGATCGGTCGCGATCAAGAGCTTGTTGCCAGAAGTGGCCGTAACCGAAGTCTCGCTACGCCGCTTTATGCGCGAAATCCAGGTCGCCTCGGCGCTGGACCATCCGAATATCGTGCGCTTCCTGGAAAGCGGGACGAACAACGGAGCGGTCTACCTGGTCACCGAATACGTCGAAGGCTCAGATGCGGCGCGTCTGGCCGATGCGCAAGGGGGCCGCTTACCATTTCGCATAGCGATCGATATTGTCGCGCAATCGCTGGACGCTTTGGCTTACGCCCACAATAAGGGATACATTCATCGCGACATCAAGGAGTCAAATATCCTCGTCAGCGGCACCTCGCCGAATTACGTCGCCAAACTCACGGATTTCGGCCTGGCAAAGAGCTTCACCCAATCCGGCATGAGCGGCATCACGATGGCCGGCGACATGGCCGGAACTTTCGCCTATATGCCGCCGGAACAAATCAGGGATTTTCGCAACGTCCGGCCGACTTCGGACATTTACGCGATTGGCATGACTGCGTATAGCCTGCTGGCCGGTGAAACGGCGCTGGATCTCGGCGCCCACAACGACATCGCTGGTACCGTCAAGGCCATCTTTGAAGGCAAGGTCATTCCACTTCGTGAGCGGGCCGCCGACGTTCCGCAAAAAGTCGCTGAAGTTATCGAACGCGCCCTCGCCAAAGATCCGGTGGACCGCTGGCAATCCGCCGCCGCCATGCGCACCGCACTGATGCACGGAGTCTAGATTTGACGCTCGGAAAAAGTGGCCCGGGCGTCCCGCCCGTGAGGATACGCGCAAGATGCGCGCGCCACATCAAACTGATCCCCTAACCGGCAGCGACGCAACCTTGCTCGCGGCTTCGGCATCCGTTAAGATTGGCAAACGACGATTGCGTCGCGACATAGATCAATGGGGCTCCCCTATATATCAACGGCTACGCTTTCATTTTTCTTATGAGGTTCTAAGTGAAGAAAAAATTCTCGCTGGCGCTGGTAGCGCTCATCCTGCTTTCTCTGTTTGTGCCGGCATTTGTTTTGGCGCAGCAGAAACGCGATCAATCCAATAGCTCAGCCGGACCAAACGGCAAGGCAGCCGCTCCGGCGACCGTGGCCGGGCGACGTCCGCGCCGCGCGCCGGGGGTGAGCACCGCCGCTGTGGCCCAGGATTTTAGCGAAGCGTTAAGCGTCATCCAGGAACACTATGTTGACGGCAACAAGGTTGATTTCAATGCCGTCTATAAGTCGTCGATCATGGGCATGCTGCGGGTGCTGGATCCCCACTCGAACTACTTTGACAAGGAAGAGTTCGATGAGATGAAGACGGATCAGCGCAGCGAGTACTTAGGTATTGGAGCCTCGATTCAAAACTACGTGATTGGCGAGTCGGTTGATACCTACATTGCCGCGACCTTCCAGAATGCTCCTGCCTCGCGCGCCGGATTGCGATTTGGCGATCGCATCGACGCGGTGGACGGTGTATCTATGCACGCCAAAACATCAGCTGAAGTGCGTGACAAGATTCGCGGACCGCGCGGTAGCCATGTCAAATTAACTATCACTCGCGCCAACACCGGCAAGTCCGAGATCGTGGAAATCGTTCGCGACGCCGTGTCGCAACCCTCCGTGCCTGACGCCTACATGATTCGTCCCGGCGTCGGCTATGTCGACATGACGAAGGGTTTCAACTATGACACCGCGGAAGGTCTCCAGTCGGCCCTCGACTTTCTGCATGCCCGGGGGATGAGTTCGTTGGTGCTCGATCTGCGAAATAATCCCGGCGGGTTTCTTGATCAGGCGATTCGGGTGGCCGAGACATTTCTGCCGTTGGGCCAGCCGATTCTTACTCAGAAGGGCCGCGACGGCATGAACGATCGCGAGTACAAGTCGCGCAACCCTGATCCGGATCGGACCCCGCTGGTAATTCTGGTCAACGACTATACGGCTTCGGCGTCCGAGATAGTTGCCGGCGCGATGCAGGATCATGACCGGGCCCTGATCGTAGGACAGACGAGCTTTGGCAAGGGCCTGGTGCAGAGCATCATTCCATTGGAGTATGGCACTGGGCTGACGCTGACTTCGGCGAAGTACTACACGCCCTCGGGGCGCTTGATTCAACGTGATTATTCAGATGGCGGTTTTTATAGCTACATCTATCGCGGCGGCACGCTCAGAGACAAAGACGCTCAGGGCAAACCTGCCGGGCCCGCCAGTCGCACCGATACGGGCCGACCGGTGTACGGTGGCGGCGGCATTACCCCGGATGAAGCCGTCAAACCACAGCTGCTGACCAACATGCAGGGGCGTCTGCGTGATCCGATCTTTTTCTTTTCAAGAGACGCCGCGACCGGTCGGGTTCCGGGTCTGGATAAATACAAAGTGGACCGGGCCATCGAATTCGGACATGATCTGGAAGTTGCTGACTTTCCCATGAACGACGCGGTATTCAGTGCTTTTAAGGACTATGTAGCAAAGGACGCCAACTGGAAGACGTTCGTCCCGGTACTGGATCGCAACCGATCTTTTATCGAGCAGCAGATAAGGTTCCAGCTCGCAACCGCCGCCTACGGCACCGTCAGCGCGGTGCAGGTCTTGACCAAAGAAGATCCGCAAATCGCGAAAGCCATCGAAGTAGTGCCGCGCGCTCGCGACCTGGCTATGGCCGCGACAAAGGCCCGGTTGCAACAGCCTTAACTGACACTGCATCTCCGAAAAGTTTAGAGGCGGCACTTGTCCCGCCTCTTTTCTTTAGTACGCCCGTCAGGGAGTGAAAGTCGGGTTGGAGGAAGGCGGAGGTAACTCCGCCTCCTACTCGATGTTTAGAGGCGGGCTACTGCCCGCCCCTCCCTGCAATCGGCGGGAGGTAGCCCACCGCTAAACGATCGGCAAACGTGAAAAAGTATTGTTGCGAGGATAAAACATAGTGTTGCAGCTAAAACTCATTGAGTGGTAAGCTTGGCGGCATGGTAAAGAAAGCCGGAGTCAATACATCTGAGTTGGGCAGTGCGGTACGTCGTCGACGCGAGCAGCAGGGCTTGAGCCTGCGGGACGTAGCCGACCTGACGGGAGTTTCCGCCTCGACCTTGTCGCGGATTGAAAACGGAACGGGCAAACCCGACGCGGACAACATAGCGCGTCTGGCGTCCTGGCTGGATATGCCGATCGAGCGCGTCATGCATCACGGCCCCCGCCACCCGACCGATCCCAAACCGGTTGTTTACTATCCGCATGAGTCAACCCCCGAGATCGTGGAGGCGCATCTACGCGCCGACAAACACCTGACCGCCGACACGGCCAAGGCGCTTTCGGAACTCTTCCGAGTTGCCTACGCGCAGTTCAGTCAAACCTCGACGCGGAAGCGGAGTTGAGGCAAGTTGCTAAGCGGTGCGGAGTGCGGACATCCTGTCCGCCCGCGGGCGCAGCCCGCGCCAGCTTTCCGCCTATAAGAACTTCTATTCCATGGAGTTCGCGCTACGCGCTCAGGCGGACAGGATGTCCGCGCTCCCTCCCGCTCCCCGGTACTGACCACAAACGGCTACAATAATCCCTGGTGCGGAATCTACTTTTACCTGCCGCTGAAAAGCGAAAACAATTCGAACTGCGCGCGCTCGGCCTGCGCGAATTTGCCGGCGTGCACGAGGATCAACCTCTGGATCCATTTGCCCTCGCGAGTTTCGCTCGGCTGCTGGTAGTCGATTTCAACAGCATTGAAGGATTGTCGGCGGAATCGCGGGCGCATCTGTTGGGCGCGGCTACGGACGAGTGGTCAGGCGGCGCCTGTTCGCGGCCGCTGCCCAACGGTTGGCGCCTGGTAATTTTGAATCCGGCGCACGGCGTCCAACGAAACCGTGCCACCCTGATGGAAGAGGTTTCACACGTTTTCCTCGGCCATAAAGCCAATCGTCTGGCATCCCTCACCGGCAACGATCAAACAACTCAAGCGCCTGGATCGGTAAGCGATACCCCGCGAGTGCTGGCGCGTGATTACAACCAAATGGACGAAGAAGCCGCTTACGCCGTGGGCGCGGCAGCCTTGGTGCCGTTTGCAGCCCTACGCCGCCGTGTGTTTGAAGGGCAGAGTTCACGCGAGATCGGGCGTCATTTCCGCGTCAGCCGCCAATTGGCTGAATACCGTATCAAGGTCACTCATCTTTGGCCGGAATATAAAAGAATTTCTACGACACGCCCTGAGCACGTATAATCAACTCTCGAGATCGTCCAAACGGTGTCCCCTTTTGATATGCCCGAGACAATTCAAAAAGCAGCTGGCCTGTCGGTGGTCGACAAACTGCGCATGCTGCTCGACATTACCAAGACAATCAGCCGTTCGTTGGATTTGGATGAAGTTCTGAATCTGGTCATGGACACGCTTGACTCTCTGATTCCCTACGATGCTGCCGGAATATATCTGGTCAAGTCCGCAGATCCTCTCTCTGAACCGGCCGAGGACGAGACTTGTGTCTTTCATACCCAGGCCGTGCGCGGTTACGACATCGACGATTTGCAGGAACTCAGTTTAAAGATGGGCGAGGGTTTGATTGGACATGTGGCCGTCAATGGCAAGCCATTCATTTCTCCGGACGTGCGGAACGAGCCGCGCTATATCAATGCTCGCGCGGGCACCCGGTCCGAGATGGTCGCGCCGATTATTTCCAACAAAGAAGTAATCGGAGTGTTCGATCTGGAGAGCGACGAACTCAATGCTTATGCCAAGGACGACCTGGAAATTCTGGGACTGCTGGCTTCCCAGGTCGCGATCATAATCGAGAAAGTAATGCTGCACGATCAGCTGATCGAAAAGCAGCGCCTCGAAACTCAACTTGAAGTGGCCCGGCAAGTGCAGCTTGAACTGCTGCCGGCCCGCGATCCACAGCTTGAAGGTTTCGATATCAGTGCTTACAACTTTCCGACCGAAGAAGTGTCGGGCGACTACTATGACTGGGTGCGTATCTACGACGATCAGATCGGGATCGTCATTGCCGACGTTTCCGGCAAAGGCGTGCCGGCCGCACTGTTGATGGCTTTTCTGCGCGCGAGCTTGCGCGCCGCCACGCACATCGGCTATGCGCCGCACATCTCGATGTCCAAAGTGAACTATTTGCTGTGGGAATCAATCGAGCGAAACCAGTTTGTCACTGCCTTCTACGGCATTCTGGATTCGGCAAATCGGACGCTGGCTTACTGCAACGCCGGTCATAATCCTCCGTTCCTAATGGAGGCCGACGGCAAAGTGCATTTCGAAGAACGTGGCGGCGTGCCGTTGGGCATGTTTCGCGACACGCGTTACTACGAATATTTTGCCGAGATCCAGCCCGGCCAGGTGCTGGTGCTTTATACTGACGGCGTGACGGAAGCAATGAACCGGAAATTTGAAGAGTATGGACGCGACCGGCTGGTAGAAGCAGTACGTAACTGCCGGCATTTGAGCTCGCGCGAAATGATCGATTTCATTCACCGCGACGTCCTCAATTGGACCGAAGGGTTGGGCGCGACCGACGATGTGACGTTTTTCATCCTTAAAGCTCTATAGCTGGAATCTGAGGAGAACGCTCGGGTCAAACAAACGAGCTGACAAGTACACATGAGTGAGATTCAAGGACCAGCCGCCCAGGAAACCGCGACGCCAGGCTCGCTCAATCTGGCGAAAGTGCTAAAGCAGATGCTCGACGTTTCCGACAAGGTCAGCGATCTGATCTTTTCGCCGGGACGGCCGCCACAAATTGAGCTGGTGAGCAAGCTCCAGGGGGTTCCCATCGCCGGCCTGGAAAAGCTGACCCCGGCGCAGACGTACGCCATCGCCAAACTCATCATTGGCACGCACGAGACCTCAATCGAAAGTTTGGAGAAATACGGCTCGACGGATCTGTCCTTCGGGGTCCCCGGCCTGAGCCGTTTTCGCGTAAATATTTTTAAGCAACGAGGGACTTACGCGATTGTCATGCGCGTGATTCCGCCGACCACGCCGCGCTTTGACGATTTTAACTTGCCCGAGCAACTGCGAGACATTGTCGAGCTAAAGAACGGGATTGTGCTGGTAACGGGTCCGACAGGCAGTGGCAAGAGTTCTTCGCTCGCCGCTATCATCGATCTCATAAACGAGACAAAGTTCTATCACATCGTAACTATCGAGGACCCGATTGAGTTTCTGCACCAGCACAAGAATTCAACCGTGCATCAGCGCGAGCTGCATTCAGACACACCCAACTTTGCGTTGGCTTTGCGCGCGGCCTTGCGCCAGGCGCCGAAAGTAATTCTGGTGGGCGAGATGCGCGATAAGGAAACCATGGAAGTGGCCCTGGAAGCTGCTGAAACCGGGCACCTGGTGTTGTCGACTCTGCACACCATTGACGCCGCTAAGACGGTCGAGCGCATCATCGGTGTGTTTCCCAAGAACGAAGAGAAGATCATTCGCACCCGTCTCGCTCAGTCGTTTCGTTACATTATCTCGCAACGCCTGCTGCCGCGCGCCGACGGCACCGGCCGGGTGGCGGCGATGGAGATCCTGAAAGCAACGTCGCGCACAAAGGAATACATCGAACGCGGAGAGACTGAAGGAAAATCGCTGATGGACGCCATGGCGCAGGGCGACATGGAAGGCATGCAAACCTTCGACGGTGAGATCGAAAAACTAATTCGCGCCGGAATAGTCACGAAGTCGGACGGCCTGGCGTACTCGTCAAACCAGGGCAACTTGCTCCTGCGATTGGGCGAATTAAGCGAGAGTGGCGCAGCCAAACCGGTAGCCGCACCAAAGGTTGAACCGAAAGTTGAATCGATTCTGGATATGATCGAAAGATGAGTGGCATTTGGTTTAGCGGCGGGCTACCGCCCACCGATTCTCCACGACGGTGGGCGGTAACCCGCCGCTAAACATTACTATCAAGATGTTCTTAGCTTTACCAAAAGTACGCGCCCTCTCCGCTTTCCGCACCAAATCATTTGGCCTCTTAGCGTTGCTTTGTGTTGCTCTGGCCGTTCATGCCGGACCAGTCCTTCCCATGGCGAACTACCAGACGCCGGAAGGGTTGCGTTTCGAACTCCCGGCAAACGGCAACCTGCGGATCGAGAATTTGCGGGGCGGCGTAATCATAGAGTCCTGGGCCGAGAACTTTGTATCGGTTACCGCGATTACCGATAGCGGCCAGCAGAGTCGCTCGCCCGCCGTTATTCAGCGCAGCGATAGTTTGCTCTCGATCCGAGTTGCCCGCGGCCCACAACACATTAATCTTCAGT
>JAWWPL010000303.1:0-5614 GCA_033850605.1 Blastocatellia bacterium
CGCGCACACGCGATCAGATCCAGTACCGTGAATGAACTCCGCTCCGCATCCTTTAGGTGTTTTGGACTACGTTTGGACAAATTCCACCCAAAATATCGCGACAACGTTGCCAGATTTGATGTGTAGGCTTCCCAGCACCCGTTATTTCCGCACATGCACAAAGGTCCTTCCAGATTCAGCGGCATGTGTCCAAATTCCCCCGCGATGTGATCGCGCCCGCGCAGCAGTTCTCCATTTACCACCACGCCTACACCCACACCATCCGAGACGCTGACATAGACAAAGTTGTGCCCGCCCGATGTCTCCCCGCGCGTCAGCCACAATTGCGCCAGAGCCGAAGCGCGTCCCGAATTTTCCACGTGCACCGTCAACCCGGTGGCTGCGGCCAGTCGCGTACGGATATCGACATCCCGCCACCCCAATGCAGGTGCATTCAGGATCCTCCCGGTGCGCTGATCCACCATGCCCGGAACTACCAACCCTATGCCTTCGCAGGTAAACCCCATCCCCTGCCCTCTAAGCAGCTTGCGGATACGTGCGGCCAGGTCTTTGACAAAGTCTTCGATGGGAACAACGGTTTCAAAATTCTCGATCGCCAGCTGCCGTCCGGAAAAGTCGCACAGCATCAAATAGGTGCGGGTGAATCTAATATCGACTGCCACCACTAAACGATCGTGTGTCCTGATATGCAGAAACGTTGGCTTACGTCCTCGCGCCGCCTCGCCCGTGGCTCCTTCGTAGATCAACCCCTGGGCGATCAACTCCTGCACCAGCACACTCACCACCCCGCGCGTCATCCTCATGCCGCGCGCCAGATCCGCCCGTGAGATGGGCTGGTGTTCGCGGATCAGATTGAGCGCGATGTGTCGATTTATATCGCGCGAGGTCGTCCGCGTCGCTACATGAAAGTCCCGAGTGTTGATTTTTCGCATCAGCTCCGCTGCGGCCGGTATTGTTTGAGTTGCGAACAATATCCTCACACCCCAAGTTATGTCAAGATATTTTTCGGTGAGAGACCGGAGCCCGCTTCCAACAACTTCTCTTGCCGTCTTAACCAATGCTCAGTCGCAGTACGAATCGCGCTCGGGTTGTGGGCGCAGGAGTGGAAAGCAAGAGCTTCTGGCCGCGGTTCTGACGCTCTCCCTTATCCACTGCGCCGGGAGGCCCCGGAGCAGTCAACGTGTTCGTTTCGATTATGGCCCGAATTGGCGTCGACCCCGCTTCATTCGTCCGTTCGATTGTTGGATCGACCAGCAGTTTCACTCCGCCCGCTTTGATACTGAAACGGTTGGCGCTTTCTTTCTCGATGCGATCGTCAGCGTGCAGCAGAAAAGTCAGGACCGCGGGCTTTGTTGTTTCCACTTCGTCAGAAACGGTAAAGCCGGCGCTTGGTCTGTAGACGAACTCTCGCACAAACTTCTGTAAACCCAACTCCGATCCATAGGCGGCGGTCGCGTCGCCGCGGACAATAACCTGGTTCGGCTCGACCTTCACTTCGCTGATGCGTATACGATTGAGTAGTTCGTAAGGAACCCCGGCGAACACGTCGTGACCATCGCCCTCCTTTGCCTGGCCTTTGCCATTTACCAAGAGCGTGTTGTGATGCTCGGTCATGGGCACGCCGGCGTAACCTGTGTCTCCGGTCAGATATTCACCACGGGCAAAAATGATGAAGCTGTTCGCGTCTGGATGCGCGTGGCCTGAAGACAAACGCCAGTCCGGAAACTGTGGCAGTAAAGATGCTGTATGGTGACCTTCGGGCGGACCGCACTTAAAAGCAAAAGCGGTAGCTTCGTTTGACCAATCGCTGCGCCAATAGAAAACATCGTGGTCGGGAAAGTAATGCCAGGCGGGTTGTCGCTCTATGGGCACGGGTTTAAGGTTCGCGTCATACCAAACCAGCGACCAGAAGTCTTCGGCGTTAACCTGGCCGGATCGCATCAGCCATGCGGCCACGCCCTGCGCCTCGCCGCTCTGGAAGCGTTGCGCCAGGCGATAGAGCAAGTTGTAGTTTGTATTGAAATGACCCTGAGGATGAGTGCGCGGGTACTCCTCGCCCTTGCCCGCGCGCGTCAGCGGTCCTTCGAAAACGTCGCCAAAATCAAAGATGTAATTGCCCCCCGGCAGCATCGAGTGCGCCACGTACTGATGCATCAAGCGAAACCCGGGTCGATCGTAAAGGTCTTCGCCCGTGGCGTGCGCGTGCGCGTCGAGATAATGGACCAACCACGGCGTCGAGAAGATCCAATATTCAAAACCTTCGTAGTAGTAACCATCCTGCGAATACGTAGCCAGCACCCGGTCGTAGATCGCCCGCGACAGGCTGGCCCATTCGGGGGCCTCGGGAGTTTCATCGTAAAGCGCATAGGCAGCGATGCCTAAGCCTGCGATCGGAATGAAGGTGTGATTCTGGCTATAGGCCAGGGTCCGGCCGCGTTTCGGCTTGAAATAGTCAGCCATCAGCCGCGCCTGCTTGATAAGTTTGTCGCGATAACGCGCGCGATCTTTTTCGCTGAGATCGTGGTAAAGCAAATCGTAACCGAAGGCCAGGCCGTAAAGCAGATGACCGGCGGCCAGATCCACATTTGGCTTGTTCGTGGCGTAACCCCAGATGTCGTAACTGACGGCCGCGTCCATATACTTGCGGGCGGCATCGAGATATTTCTTTTCGCCTTCGATCTTGTAGACAAAAGCCGCCTCCGCAATCGCGATCCCTACATCGTTCTGTTGGCGCCGCTGCTCCGCGGGGGCTGGAGGCGGATCGCCGGCGAGCGCCCGTACGCGGCTGATCGCGCGCTGCCATAATTCGCGGTGCGAAGTGCGAGCGCGCTGGCGCAAGTCAGCTAGTTCTTTGTCAGTTACGTAAACGCGCGGATGGACACCCAACAACTCAGGCCGCAGAGCAGACTTGCGGGTTCGCATCAGCTCAAGTAGTGGGTGCTCGCCCTTGAGTTGTTTGCTCGCGGCGCGCTCTTGCTCTAACTCGCGCGCGTCCTGAGCGAGCAAAGAGACCGTGGGAAAGAGACCTGGCACAAGCGCGATCATCAACACGCTCAGCCAAATTTGTCTTGCTTGATTGCGAATCATCATCCTCTCAAACCTGAACACCAGGCAGTGGGTGTTTTGGGCTCTGCCCTCTGATCTGCGGAAAGGCTCCGCCTTTCCGATGCGATTCCAATGAAGGGTTAAAGAGGCTATGCCTCCAGGACCGAGGCATAGCCTCGTCCACGATTAAAGGACAGTCCGGTAAGGCGAAGCCTTACCACACATCAGAGGGCAGAGCCCTGGAACCTCTAGTCAATCTCCACAGCCATCAATCCATGAACATGCCGCCGTTGATCTCGATCGTCTCGCCGGCGAGATAACTGGCAGAGTCGGATGCTAAGAAGCAAATAACTTTGGCAACTTCAAGCGGCGTACCAACTCTGCCCAATGGGATCTGGCCCGCATAGGTTTTCATCATCTCTGGCGACGAAAACTGTTCGTGGTAAGGAGTATCAATCACTCCCGGAGAGACCGCGTTGACGCGCACCCCGAAGGGCCCCAACTCTTTGGCCAACCCCTTGGTAAAAGTGATCAGGCCGCCCTTCGCCGCCGAGTAATGGATCGAACCCAGTGCCCCGCCTGTTCGTCCGGCAATTGAAGAGACGTTGATGATCGCACCCGTCTTGCGCTCCATCATCGCAGCTGCCACTGCCTGGCAACAGAGAAATGCGCTCTTGAGATTCAGATCGACCACCTCGTCCCAACGCGCTTCGCTTAGTTCGAGAATCTTCAATCGCTCAACCAACGATCCAGCGTTGTTAACCAGGATATCGATGGGTCCCAATTCGGCGACGGTTTGTTCGACCAATGACTGCACTTCGCTCGCTTGCGTTACGTCTGCCTGAACGACGATTGCGCTGCCTCCGCCACTTGTTATTTCCAAACGCGCTGCCTCAGCTCCCGCATTGTTGCTGTGAAAATTGATCGCCACCCGCGCTCCGTTTTTGGCCAGGGCCTGGGCAGTGGCCCGGCCTATTCCAGACGACGCGCCCGTTACCAATGCAACCTTCCCATTCAGGTCAAAGGAATCACCCATAACTCAAGCTCCTCGGACTACGAAAATACCAGCGACGGCTTTAAAGATACGCGCTTGATAGGACCGGAAAGCGCAAACAGAACCACGGTCCCAAAGGGGGCGAGCAAGCCGGCGGCGACTAACACCGGCACGTAAGAGAAGTGATCCACGATCCAGCCAGTGCTGAAAATGAAAATCATCGAGCCAATTCCCGCGCCCGTCCCACCCAAACCTGCGACTGAGGCAACAGCCTTGTCAGAAAAGAAATCGCTGGGCAGGGTCTGCACGTTATTGATCCAAACCTGAAATCCGAATAGCACAACCCCAATCAATACCAGCGCGACCATCGCATTGTTCGCAAACGCCGCAAAAATTCCCGCCGGCATCAACAGCGCGGCTATCAGAATTACCAGCTTACGCGACCGGTCCACACTCCAACCGCGACTGATTAAGTAACCGGATAGCCAACCACCGGAAAGACTGCCGGCGTCAGCGGCAACATATGGCACCCAGGCGAAAAGACCAATCTTGACCAGCGAGAAGCCTCGGGCATCAGCGAGATACTTTGGCAACCAACTGATGTAGAGCCACCACACCGGGTCAGTCAAAAACCGCGCCAGGACAATCGCCCAAACCTGACGGTAGCGTAGTAGCTCTCGCCATCCGAGCGGGGCGGCGGGTTCTATGACTTTAGCATCGGCGGTGGCGTCGACTCTTTGGCCTTCGAGAATCAGTTGGCGTTCCGCCGCGCCCAACCACTTATGACGATCTGGTGTCTGATAAAAGAGAAGCCACAACACCAACCAGGCAAATCCAAGCGATCCCGTTACGATGAATGTCGTCTGCCATCCATACGTCAGACTAAGCCAAACGATTAGCGGCGGGGCCACGACGGAACCGATGGCGGCTCCGCTATTGAAGATGGCCATCCCAAAAGCTCGCTCGCGAATGGGAAACCACTCCGCCACCGTCTTGGCGGCGCCGGGCCAGTTGCCTGCTTCACCGAACCCGAGAATAAAACGGAAGACGCTGAGGCTGGCCAAACCGCGGGCGAATGCATGGGACATCGCGGCGAGGGACCAGAGCAGGATCGAACAGACAAAGCCACGCTTGGTGCCTATGCGATCGTAGAGCTTTCCTGAAAGACCCTGACTGATGGTGTAAGCAAATAGAAACCAGGTAAGTATGCCGCCGAATTCAGTATTGCTCAGGTGAAGATCGCGAGTGATTACCGGCGCCAGTACCGAAATCGTCAAACGATCGATGTAGTTGATCAGAGTGGCGAGAAAGATCAGGCTGATGATCCACCAGCGTAATCCACGGAGCTTGAACCCACCCTCAGTCGCAGTCGCTTCAATTGGTGATGCGTCCAGCATTTCTTGACTTCGGTCTTAAAAGGGAACGGGGCACTAGCCCGACCGTGAGGGAGGGCTCTGCATTTACGCTGAGCCCTCCCTCACGGTCGGGCTAGTGCCCCGCGGTTTATCCCATTCGCAGCTGTCAGAAAGTCAGGCGCGCCCCAAACTGAACCTTGCGCATCGGGTTGGCCGAGGT
>JAWWPL010000314.1:0-4567 GCA_033850605.1 Blastocatellia bacterium
CTGGGAAACTTTCTGATTCCCATGATGATTGGGGCCAAGGACCTGGCCTTTCCGCGCATCAATCTGCTGAGCTGGTACATCTACATCATCGGCGGCATCGTCACCATCTTTGCGCTGCTGGCCGGCGGCGTCGATACCGGCTGGACTTTCTATGTTCCCTACAGCACAACCTTCTCCAACTCTTACGTGATTGCCACCGGCCTGGGGATTTTTATCAATGGATTTTCGTCGATTCTGACCGGGCTGAATTTCATCGTCACGATTCACACGATGCGCGCGCCGGGTATGACCTGGTTCCGTCTGCCGCTCTTTGTGTGGGCGCATTACGCGACCAGTTTGATCATGATCCTGGGCACCCCGGTGATCGCGATCACGATCCTGCTGGTAGCGCTGGAGCGGCTCGCACACATCGGCATCTTCGATCCGGCAGCCGGCGGTGATCCAATCTTGTTCCAGCATTTGTTCTGGTTCTATTCGCACCCGGCTGTATACATCATGGTGCTGCCGGGCATGGGTGTAGTCAGCGAGTTGATCGCCAACTTCTCGCGCAAGAACATTTTCGGATACAAGTTTGTGGCCTTCTCGAGCCTGGCTATCGCAGTGTTCGGTTTCCTCGTTTGGGGCCACCACCTGTTTGTGGCCAGCCAGTCGGTTTATGCGGGAATGATTTTTTCCTTTCTGAGTTTCGCGGTCGCGATTCCCTCGGCCATCAAGGTCTTCAACTGGACGGCGACGCTTTATAAGGGCTCGATCTCGTTCGACACGCCGATGCTTTACGCGCTCGGCTTCATTGGCTTGTTTACGATCGGCGGCATGACGGGTTTGTTCCTGGCGGCGCTGGCGGTCGATGTGCACTTAAGCGACACCTATTTCGTCGTCGCGCATTTTCACTACATCATGGTGGGCGGAACGCTGTTGGCTTATCTCGGCGGATTGCATTACTGGTGGCCCAAGATCAGCGGGCGCATGTATCCGGAAGGTTGGGGACGATTCTCAGCCCTGATAGTTTTTGTCGGCTTCAATCTGACCTTTTCGCCTCAGTTTATCCTCGGGTATTTGGGCATGCCGCGGCGATATCACACCTATCCGGCTGACATGGTTTCGTGGCAGGTGCTGCATGTTTTATCGACGGCCGGAGCGTCGATTCTGGGTGTTGGTTTGATGATTCCGCTGATCTATCTGGCCTGGTCGCTGCGCTATGGGCCGATAGCCGCAGCCAACCCGTGGAACCTGCCCGGACTGGAATGGCAGACGGCGTCACCGCCGCCGACCGAGAATTTTCTGACGACGCCGGTGGTGACTCACGAAGCTTACGAGTTTGCCCCGCCGGAACATAAATCGGTGGTGGGTAAGTTTGAGCGGCAACAAACGACGGAGATTTGAAGAGTGCCGTAGTTTAGCAGCGGGCTACCGCCCGCTGAGTCGGGCGGTAGCCCGACTCTAAACAAGAACGACGATTTCTGGAGCAACGATTTGCCCGAAGGATTAGCGACAACACACGAAGTATCGCACGGCGCGCTGCAGCACCACTTTGAGAACATGGAGCAGCAGCGTGAGGCCGGCACGCTGGGCATGTGGGTCTTTCTCGTCACTGAAATCATGTTCTTTGGCGCGTTGTTCCTGGCTTACACGATTTATCGTTATCAATATCCGGCCGCGTTTGCGTCGGCCAGCAACCATCTGGACCTGCGCTTGGGCGCCATCAACACCGTGGTCTTGATCGTCAGCAGTTTCACCATGGCGATGGCCGTCTACAGCACGCAGGTCGGTAAGCAACGCAACACGATCATCTGTCTGATCCTGACAATGATTCTGGGTGCGACGTTTCTGGGGATCAAAGCGGTTGAGTACCACGACAAGTACAACGACCATCTGATTCCCGGCCAGCTAATTCCCGGACGCCCGTTTCGTCCCGAAGTTGCCAAGCCGGGTGACACGGATGAACACAAGCTGCATTTGGTTGAAGGAGCTACGGTCCAAAACGTCGAGTTGTTCTACTGGATCTATTTCGCGATGACCGGCCTGCACGCACTGCACATGATTATCGGCATTGGGATCATGCTGGTCTTGACGGTGATGGCCTGGCGGGGACGATTTGGGCCGGAGTATCACGCGCCGGTAGAGATCTCGGGACTCTATTGGCACTTTGTCGACATCGTTTGGATCTTTCTGTTTCCGTTACTCTATCTCCTGGGCCGTCATCTGGTAGGACACGTGGGATAGGATTTGAAATTGCGAAACTCGCAGTTGAAACTGATCTCTGACTTCTGACCGCTGATTTATGAGCGAGCATATAGTACAACCGCGAATCTACATCACCATCTTTCTGGCTCTGCTGGTGGGGACAGGGCTCACTGTGCTGGCAGCCCAGGCCGATTTTCCCGGGCCCTTAAACGTGATCGTCGCCCTGACGATCGCAGTCGTCAAAGCTACTCTAGTGATTCTCTATTTCATGCATGTGCGGTACAGTCCCCGCCTGATTTGGCTCGTGATTGGTTCGGCGCTCTTCTGGTTGGCAATCATGTTCGCGTTGACGATCAGTGACTACTGGACGCGCACCTGGCTGCCGCCACTGTAATCTTGAGATAAACGCCTGGGTGCGGGACGGATAGGCTCTGCGGCTTGCCGCTTGATGTGCGGAAAGCCTCTGGCTTTCCGAGCGATTGAGAAATGAGTTGAGGCTATGCCTCGGTTCGAGGAGTAGCCTCGAAGGAAATCTAAGGAAGCTACTCGGAAAGGCGAAGCCTTTCCGCACATCAGGCGGCAAAGCCGGAAACGATCGAACGAGATCGTTCAAGGGTACGAGCGGAACGATATCCAACTTGGCGTGCCTCGCCGTGTTTTAATCCTTCGACTGCGGAGCCAGAAACAACTTCTCTTCGCGCACGTCAATCACCTTCTGACATCCCGGACATCTGAGTTGCAAGGTAGCGTCTGAGGTTTTGATTGTTTGTCCACAGTTGGGGCAAGGCGCCTGGATCTCACTGGTTTTGAAGAGATCGCGCATCATGAAGAGGGGAATTACCAGACCGGCCGCAAGCAGCGGAATTCCAAAGATTAAGCCGATGCCGCCCGACCCACCCAGGCTCAGGCTGATGATTAGACCCGCTATAAACAACAACAGACCGATCGCGATGCTAAAGGAAAAGCCATAAGCGCTATCAAAAGTGCGTCGAGAATCCGCCGCCACCGTAGCTTTCTTCGCCTCCATCTTAGCCCCCCTGAACGAAGTAATTAGTTTTGAGGTGATTCTTACTCCGCGCGCCTGTGGTTTGTCAACGATTGCGTTGGCCGGAAAAGAGTCAGTGCCACCCGCGTGAGCGGAGTGGATCCAGAGGCTCCACTCGCTCACGCGGGTGGGACTGACTTCATAATGGCGATTGGACGCGGTTTTGAGAGTCTCAGGCCTTACTGCTACACTAAGCGTTTTCATTAACCAGGGAATTCCACGCTATGAATACTGAAACCTCCTTTGAAACATTCCTGAACCAACACGACGAAGAAGCCTGGTCAGCCACGCTGGCGACACTTTTGCGGTCGATCCATGAAGTTGATCGCAACGCCACCCAGATTTGGTTCGCTTTCTACCCCCTGTCTTTGTTCCGGGCGTTGCAACAGGCAGACGATCGTGACAAGTTGGTGCAGCAGCTGCTCCTCCAGGGTGATTACGAACTGAAGGATCAGATTGATCGCTCGCACAAGTTTCTTTACGGCCATCGTTTCTGGCCCCAGGTAAGGACCGCGGTCGAGCAACACGCGGACTCTTTCAATCAAACGTCGCGCGCCTCTTTGGCGGATCAAATTATCGAAGTCGCGCGCAATGCTGCCCGACAAGTCCGGAAAGAAGAATCGCTCCTCATAGGCATCAGCGCGGCGGCGTTCATGACTGTGCAGCAGACCGGACTAGCTGCTTTCAAGGGCGCGCCCGCGACGATCAACATCGACGGCAAACATGCGAAGAAGTCTCCCGAACAAGTCCTCCGCGAACGTTCCAAAGTCGACAGCCAGGGCTTGCTCGGATTTCTTAAGACGGTCAACAAACAGTTCACCGTTACGCATGACGAAAACGACGATAAAGCAAAATACAAGTTGAACGATGGTCAGGACCTTGCCTGGGGTGCAGCCAACGATCGTGCGCGTGATTGGGTAGCCATCGATTCGCGACGAATGGAAGGACCGATTCCGGTCGAATGCCGCTCGGCTTCGTGCGGCACCTGCTGGGTGGGTGTGCTCGGCGGTGCTGATCGCCTGGCCGACGTCGCCGCCCGCGAAGGAAAGAAGATCAAAGAGTTCGGTTACATCGATACCGCCGAACCAAAGCCGCTGATTCGTCTGGCCTGCCAGGCCCAGGCACAGGGCGCGGTCTCAGTCGTGATTCCACCCTGGAACGGCCAGTTCGGCAAACATCTCCGAGCTTTAAAGGAAGAGGCGCAAGTGCAGATGCCGGCTTCGCCTGAGCCGGGTGAAGACGCGATACCGGAGATTATTCCGTGATTTGGGGCTAAGGTGCGACGCGTGTGTCGGCCCGGGGCTCGGTTGATCAAACTCGATCCACGACCTCACGGTC
>JAWWPL010000318.1:0-4953 GCA_033850605.1 Blastocatellia bacterium
GCGGAGCGGCGGACCGCAGCACCCGGATCAACCGCATTCAAGGTTTCGTCGAAGATTTCGCGGGCGGCGAGACGCAGTTGAGTGAGATTAGGCATCGGCCTTTTGGAGTGCGCCGACTAGTCGGCGCCTTTCAAGGGTAAATGTGAACTGTTCATTCAACCGTTATCAAATCTCGCAGCGCCCGAAACCTTCTATCGCTGAACCCGCGCACAATGATCAAATGTTCGGTGCGGCGAAAGGGGCCGAATTTTTCGCGATGGTCGATGATGCGCTCAGCCAGACCCTTTCCGATGCCCGGGAGCTTTTCGAGTTCTCCCATAGTTGCCGTATTAATATTGATCCGCGGCGCGTTGGTTTGATTGGAAGAGGCAGTGACGTGGGGCGTATTGTCCGATTGCTGATCGTTCGGCTTTGGAGTAATTGATTGAGATGGAGGAGTGGGTGGTGCCGATTTGATTCTCGCATCGGGTGATCTCTTCACACAAGCAGATAACGCAGGAATAAGCACGAGAAGCAGAAGCATGCACGGGACTAATCGAAAAGTTGAGAGTGGCAATGGCATCAGTTCACAGTATTCTCCGTTTATGCACGCTGGCGCGCAATATTCACAGGTTGTAATGATCCATTAGATCGATAGTCCGCCTTCCGGCTCTGCCGCCGGATGTGCGGAAAGCCTCCGGCTTTCCGGTGTGCATTATATCTTGACGAGGCTCCGCCTCTCGATCGCGAGGCGGAGCCTCGCTATTGGCTAAGGGAATTTCGTACCGGTAAGGCGAGCCTTACCGCACATCAAGCGGCAGAGCCGCGCCTAACGCTCTTACGAGTCGAACTCTTTTGTTTCATGCATGCAAACGATTGATCGAAAAGGGAATCAGGCAGCGCCGCTGGCGAGTGCAATCTGCTGGAAGTGTTGCAGCGACAAAAAGTTGTGACATGCTGCGAGGCGATCTCCACAAAGATTTCCACAGATTGTGTGGAAGACGCGCGACGAAAGTCGCTAAAAGAAGTAGCGCGCTAATATTCGGCACAGCATTATCGCCACCAGGCCTTCGACGCCACGTAGTCCTGCTGCCGTTAACCAGTACTCGTCCTCTCGGGTAATCGAGAACCCGTCAAAAGCGTTCTTTGGCAATAACCACGAATATTTTTTCAATAACCAAGGCTTAAGAACGGCGATGGCCGATCTGCCAAAAGCTCCGATCAAAAGGACAATGATCGTTAGGCAGTCAATGATGGTAATAGATACGTAACCGACATAAAGGAAACATCCTACCCACCAGGAAAGCTTACTGAGAAGCCAGATGATTACGGCCGCCATAATGAACCAGAGGACGTTCGAACTGTTCCTCAGTATGCCTTGCAACCACATCCGCTGGTTTGAGCTGGGATGGGCGAGCGCCAGATAGTCGTAATGCTTGAGCATCCGCCACCATTCCATTAAGCCGAGACCTACTCGCCACCATGGACGCTCCTGAAAATTGCCAGAGCTAACGCTCTCCTGAGGCTTCGAGGTTTCACTATCCGGCTTATCTTCCTTCGGAGCTTCGCTATCTAACATGACTTCCGCAGTATTGAGTCGTGCATAGGTGAGTTGCTCCATAGCATACGCGTGGCGGCAAGCGGAAAAGAGTCCGAAGCAGATTACCAGCAACACGATCAAAACGACGCGGCTATACGATAATGGCGTGGCATCGGGTAGCGTTGACGACAACGCCGCGCACCCTACCGACCAGGCGAGGAGAAACTTTGAAAATGAAAAGAGCTCGTAAGCTCGTCCACTCGTTCGCTGCCACGATTCAAGATTTGATAAGAGCGCCTCTTGTTTTTCGTAGCGAGCCTTAGCGATCATGTACTCTATCAGGCTAAAGGCTGAATACGTCCCGTGCCGCGCAAGGTGCCTCTGCCATATGGGATTCCGCTCAACTCTGAGAGCTATGATTGTGCCTGGGTATGTGGAAAGGTTAACTGGCAGAAGCGCCGCGACGCCGTACATTATTCGGTTAGTCGAATAGGCAAGTACAGAGAGAAGGAATAGCGCCGCAACCGGTATTAAAGTGGTGAGACTGTATTTGTCTAAAAGGGCAAGTGTGCTGGACGAAACCGAGACGTCCATCTTCGTTCCCATGCTTCTTAGCAGCCTCACAACCGGGGCCCCGCCGCAAATATACCAGAACAAGAACGCCGATATTGCCAGGCGGATTAGGGGAGGGGCGAAAAACTCCCACGCATCGTGGATAATCTTTCGAATATCACCAAGCATCGTGATTCAAACCCGGTTGAAGGTTCTTGATGAACGAATTCAGATAACTGCCGGGAACGATTCGCTATCAGCTAAATGGTGGCAGATGCGTTTTGTCGAGGCATCTAAGCTCTACTGGGATGCTCCCTGTTCGTCCCACTCCTGCACCAACTCAAACGAGCGAGCGAGCACCGGACGCGGGCGAGCGCCGTCGGCTTTGCCAATTAGGCCTTCGCGCTCCATCTGATCCAATACGGCGGCGGCGCGGCCATAGCCGATACGGAGGCGGCGTTGCAGGACGGAGGTGGAAGCCCGCTTCATATCGACACAGATGCGCAGGGCTTCTTCGAACAGTTCGTCGCGCTCGCCGCCGGAATCTTCCAGACCCATCGCTTCTTCGTCGGATTGGGTAATGGTTTCGTCGTAGGCCGGTTCCCATTGACCCTTGATGTGGGTAACGATCTTGTTGATCTCCGTCTCGTCGATATAGGCGCCGTGCACGCGCAGCAGGCGCGAAGATCCCGGGGGCAGGAACAACATGTCGCCACGCCCCAGCAGATGTTCCGCCCCGTTGGTGTCGAGAATGGTGCGCGAATCAACCTTGGAAGAAACGCGGTAAGAGATGCGGGAAGGGAAGTTGGCCTTAATTAATCCAGTGATCACATCGACAGAGGGACGCTGAGTCGCGAGCACGAGGTGAATACCTACTGCGCGAGCCATCTGCGCCAAACGCGTGATCGAGTCTTCCACTTCATTACCCGAAGTCATCATCAGATCGGCCAGCTCGTCGATAATGATCACTATGTAAGGCATGCGCACCCAGGGCTCGCCGGTTTCGCCAAAGTCCTTGACCGTATTGCGGCGCTCGCGTTCGGCGTTATAACCGTCGATGTTGCGCACGCCCCAGCCAGCCAACTCCTTATAGCGTCGTTCCATTTCTCCGACCGCCCAACGCAACGCGCGCGACGCCGGTTTGGGATCGACGATAATTGGCGTGGCCAGATGCGGGATATCTTCATAAAGACCAAGCTCGAGTCGCTTTGGATCGATCAGAATCACCTTTACTTCGTCGGGTCTGGCCCGATAAAGAATTGAAACAAGAAGTGAGTTGACGCCCACCGACTTACCGGAACCAGTGGTGCCGGCAATCAGCAGATGAGGCATTTTGGCCAGGTCAGATACGTAATTAAGGCCGTCGATCGTTTTGCCCAGCGCGATAGTGAGTTTCGATGTTGATTCCTTGAAAGCGCGCGACTCGATCACTTCACGCAGGTAAATTGTTTCGCGGCGGGGGTTGGGTACTTCGATACCGACGTGCGGCTTGCCGGGCATCCGGTCTATGCGTATGGACTCAGCTTTTAGTGCCAGGCATAAATCGTCGACCAGACCGGTGACGCGTGAATACTTCACTCCCGGATCGGGTTTGAACTCATAAGTGGTAACCACGGGGCCCGGACAGATGTACTTGATCTGTCCGGTGACGTTGAACTCGCGACATTTTTCGGCGAGCTTGGTGGCCATGCTGAGCAACTCGTCATCGGCCTGTTCACGGCGCAGCGGTCCCTCATTCAAAAGATCGACGGACGGTAATTGATAGTCGGATGCCGCTGTCTTCGTTGTTGAAACTCTACGCTGGCCATCGAACGGCAATGCACCAGTGGCCGGGGTCTCAGTTTTCCGTTTGACTGCAGCCTCGCGCACCATCTCTTCAACCAGAGCAGATTCCGAAGCTGCCAGGGATTTACCGCGGGTGGGCAAGCCTGGACGCTGCGCGGGAGCAGGCGCGACGCCGGCAGCCGCCGACATGGTTTTCTGGGCGGTCCCACTTCCCGCAAAAGTAGCGAACGCTGCGGCAATCTCGCGGCCCTCATCGCCGGCGCCAATTGTCGGCGTCTGGATTTGATCGCCCACGATCTCAGTTTTGCCTGTCTCAGGAACCAACGCGCCGCGCGCGGCCGCCGCTTCGGCCCGGGCCTGGCGTTTCATTTCGAGGCGTGCTTGCCGGTGCTCGCGTCGCACTTGACGCCAGGCGCGGAGTCTTTCCGGAATCAATCGTAAGGCGGCGAAACGAGTGCCGATTGCCAGAGTGAGATTCTCGTAAAAAGTAGCGAATGAAAAATTGGTGGCGAGCAGCACGCCAGTAGCCGCGATTGCCAACAGCAGGATGGTGGCGCCGACCGTGTTTAGTCCGGCCACGAGAGCCCGAGCAATGATCGCTCCGGCCACACCGCCGGCGTTAACGCTGGCGTCGAAAAAGAGTCTAATGTTCGCCAACGACAGCAGCGCGGCTGAGGAAAGCACGAGCATTACCAATCCACTTATCCGCGAAATCGGCGCATTGATCCTGCGTGAGCGAACGCGACGCCAGGCGGCCGCGAAAAATAGAGCCGGAAGCAAATAAGCGGCTAGTCCGATGCCCTGAAAAAGCGCAGCCGCGACGTTCGCTCCGACGGCGCCTACCCAATTGCGTGCGCCCGACTCGCCAGCGGCGTTCCATGACGGATCGTTTGGGTTGTAGGAGAAGAGGCAAAGGAAAAGCAGCAAGCCCAACGCAACCAACGCAATCGCGACGATTTCGTTGAGGCGAGAGTTCCTTGTCTCCGGCTGCCCGTCAAGTTCGTCTGAGATAGTAGCCATAAGTTGTGTCAGGGTCGTTTAGGGTCGGGCTACTGCCCGACCAGGCGGGCGGTAGCCCGCCTCTAAACTTTTCCCAT
>JAWWPL010000324.1:0-10211 GCA_033850605.1 Blastocatellia bacterium
CATCAGCCCAACCCCATTCGCGAAATCGTCTCGTACGCCCCACAGAGTCATTCCCAGGATCAAGGCCGTGGCCAGTAAGAAAAAGATCGGCACCACTGGGTAACCCCATGCACGATACGGACGCTCGAGGTCGGGCATCTTCCGGCGCAGGATAAAGACTGCCGCGGTTACCAACCCATAGAAGATCCACAAACCAAAAATCGCATAGTCAGTGAGAATGTCGAACGACGAGGAAAAAGCAATAACCAGGATGCAGGCCCAAACCGCTTGAACTATCAGAGCGCCGGTGGGCACGCGTGTACGCGGCGAAACTTTCGAAAGACTACGCGGGAACAGACCATCGCGCGCCATCGCGTAAGGTACTCGGGCCCCGGTAAGGATCGACGTATGCAGCGTGCCGAACGTCGATGACAGCAGGGCGGCGGCGATGAACGTTATCGCTAGCGGGCCGAGGAACCTTTGGGCGACTTCAGTCGCGACCGACGAAGTGGTGGCGACGCTCGCAATCTCAGTCGGCGACATTGCGTAGAAGTAAGACAAATTCACAAAAAGGTATAGCGCCATGATCAAGAGCATGCCGCCAATCAGGGCGCGCGGCAGATTGCGATGCGGATTTTGCACTTCTCCGGCCACCAGGGTGACGTTGTTCCAACCGTCATAGGCCCACAGCGCTCCCAGCATCGCCGCGATGAAACCGCCAAAGCCGACGCGCGCCGCGGCCGAAACGCCTTCACACGCGCCCCCCACATTCGCCAGCCAAAGGTGCGACCAGTCAGCATCGCGGGCCAACAGGAAAGCACCCACTCCGACAACCAGCACCAGCGCGATCTTAATCCCGGACAGCACGGAGGCGACTCCGCCGCTGACTTTAACTGCGAGGCAATTGATGCCGGTTACGATCAGGATTGAAGCCAGAGCGACTACCTGGATTTTGCCAAAGGGGATCGGATGGCCGAAGAGGTTTGCCGAAAAGAATTCACCATCCAATCTTCTTTTCAGCATCGTGTTGAGGAACAGGGCGAATTGCACACCAAGCGCAGCCTGCGATCCGGCTTTTCCGATAAAGAACGACATCCAGCCGAACAGGAAGCCCGACGCCCGGCCGTACGCCTCGCGCATAAAGACGTACTCGCCTCCCGCCCGCGGCATCATCGCGGCCAACTCTGCATAACTAAGGGCGCCGGCCAGCGAAAGTAGTCCGGCCACCACGTAAACAGCCAAAACTTTGCCTGGCGTGCCGACGTTGCAAGTCATCACGCGTGCCTTGAGGAAGACACCCGTGCCAATCACGTTGCCGACGACAACGGACATCGCCGCGATCAGGGTCAGGCCGCGAACTAGGTCTGTCTTTGAGGTTTCAGGTTTCAAGTTTCAGGTTTCAAGTTTAAGACTTGGCATTGGGCTTCTTAAACTTGGTTCCTTTCACTCCAGATTTACATAGATAACTCATCAAGCCACTAATCATTCGGCTAATCTGTGTCGCGCTGTTCCCCATGACTTCAAAGCGAGTTCGCGTTATGTAATCCTGATCAAGTGCAACGTAAAGCTGCGATCGGACTTCGCCAGCAGAACCCTTAGCGGTTGCGAGAAATTGCATGAACTCCCCGGTGCCACTTCTTTCAAAACCTTCAGCTATGTTCGACATGATTGAAACGCTTGCTCTGCGAATTTGATCTTTCAACCCAAAGTCTCTCGAGAAACTACTTTGACCGGTCACCGAGTATATTTCTTTGGTTAGTTCTCGGGATTTCTGCCATGCACTTATGTCTTCGAACTTTTTGAATGTCGCCATTGCGCACCTCTGTGGGAAAAGAAATGAAAAAGCCCGGTTGTATTAACTTGAAACCTGAAACTTGAAACCTGAAACTCTCCTTACCACACGTCGTTGGCTAGCAGATCTTCGTAAGTATCTCGTTTGCGAATCAACTCCGCCTCACCGCCTTGCCGAATCATTACGGCTGCCGGCAAGGGCCTGCCGTTATATGGAAACATTTGCGCCAGCGAATACGCGCCGGAGTTCAACAGCGCCAGCACTTCGCCCGGCTTTACATCCAACGGCAAACGGCGATAGTCGGGTAAGCGGCCGTGCCGTTCGATATCGAAATATACGTCGCCCGAATCGCACAAAGGACCGGCGACTTTGTATTCAGTGTCGAACGGTTCAGACGCGCGCGACGCGGAAATCAGATGGTAGTACCACTTGTAATTGTTCATCGACAGCAGCAGGTTATAGCCCGCATCCGTCAACAACCACACGTCGTTTGTTTCCGGGCGCCGCTTGATATTGCGCACGGTTGTCAGCACTATGCCCGCATCCGCAATCACGCTGCGCCCGGGTTCAAGCAGGATCGTCACGCCTTCGAGCAGGTGTTCAGCTTCCGCATCGCGCGCCGACTCACGGGCCACCCGCAAGGCTTCGGCCAGCACCGCCGATGGTTCCAGGTCGGCACCAAGCATGTCGCGTTCGTGTTGGGGAAGATCGTCAGCCTGCGATCGATCGCGAAGGTAATTCACCGGAATCCCGCCGCCGAGATTGATGTGCTCGAGCGTAAGACCCGTCTCTCGGTGAATCGTCATCAAGTGGTTCCACATGCTCTTGAAAGCTTCGGCAAAGGGCTCGACGTCGGGCGTCTGCGAACCGACGTGAATATGTATGCCGCAAACGTGGATGAGTTCCGGATGCCGCAAGCCGCGCCGGAATGCTTCCAGGACTTCCGATGAAGAGATGCCGAACTTTGAAGTCAGCAACGCGGTTTGCAAACCGAGATGTGAACGCGTGCCAATCTCGGGCACTAAACGCAAAGCAATTCGCGCCGGCGGTAGACCGGCGTTTAACTCCGCGCGGGTGCGGCGTACGGCCTCTTCCACCAATTCGATCTCGTAAATCGAATCGACGTTAATTGAATAGATGCCCGCGCGCACTGCCTCATCAAGCTCCGCATTAGTCTTGCTGGTGCCGTTAAATATGATCTGGTCCGGACGGAAGCCTACCCGCAGGGCCTTGTACAACTCGCCGCCGCTGTTGACTTCGATGTCGATGCCTGAGTCGAGCACGACCTTTAGCACGGACATGTTCGAATTCGCTTTGGACGCGTAGCAAAACTTGATCGGCCGATCGACTTGCTTTGCGGCCGCCTGCAGGCGGGCGATGTTGCCTTGAATTCGTTGTTCAGAAAAAACGAACAGCGGTGTGCCGTACTTGTAGGATAAGGCGGTCGCATCGGCGCCGCTGATGAAGAGATGGTTGTTGCTGCGCGCTTCGAGGAATCCGGGAATGGTCCACGCCGGCGCGGCGGTCATGACTGTTGACATTGAAATGATGCCTTCGTTGATGTTTTGCTGAAAGGGCGAGATTAGACTGGTAAGTAAGTAGCGTCAAGAACGAACTGCCGATGCGCTCGTTATCTGATTTGCCTGGAGCCGCTTGGCCATGATGTCAGTACCGGGAGGGAGCGCGGACATCCTGTCCGCCTGAGCGCGCAGCGCGAACTCTTTCGAGAAGGAATTCTTTCGGGCCGAAAGCTGGAGCGGGCTGCGCCCGCTGGCGGACAGGATGTCCGCGTTCCCTACCGCTCCCGGTACTGACCTCATCGATCCATCGATCACAACTGCCCGATCATCTCGGCTGGATTCCAGTACGCCCAGAGATTTTGAATCTTGCCGTCCTGGTTTATTTCAAAGACATCGATGCCTTCAAACTTAACCTCTTTCCCGCTGGCGCTGGTTCCCGATCCCGTCCACTTCACCGCAGCCCCATTGCCGGCGACGAACACCGAGTCTTCAGTCAGGGCGACGCTCTTGAAGTTCTTGCAGATCGATTCAAGGAATTCGCGGATCGCGGGACGGCCGCTAATCGTGGGCGTGCCCATTGGATCGCTGGTGGTGCCGTCTTCCGCAAAAGTGTTAGCGAAAGCATCGGCGTCCATCGCGCGGATGGCCAGAAAGTACGCGCGCACCGCGCGCGAGATTTTGTCAGGTGCAACTTGTTCACTCATTTAGTCAACCTCAGTCCCTCTATGGTCGTTTAGAAGCGGGCTACCGCCCGCTTCGTCGGGCAGCCGCCCGACACTAAACAAATCTGCCTAGTGTTTTTCCTGCGCCGCCTTCGCGCGTTCTTTCTCAACCAGCACGCGCCGCAGGATCTTGCCGGAAGCAGACTTGGGAATCTGCGCGATAAACTCGACGAAGCGGATCTTCTTGTGTGGCGCCAGGCGTTCAGCCACAAACTCCATAATTTCCTCGGCCGTTGCTTCACCACTCAATACCACAAAGGCCTTGGGTACTTCACCCGCCTCTTCATCCGCGCAGGGAATCACCGCCGCGTCGGCGATCGCCGGGTGCGAAAGCAGAACCGCTTCCAACTCAGCCGGCGCTACCTGGAAGCCTTTGTACTTAATCAACTCTTTCATGCGATCGACGATAAAAAAGTGTCCGTCCTCGTCGGCGTATCCGATGTCGCCGGTATGCAACCACCGTTCGGAATCGATAGTGCGAGCGGTTGCCTCCAGATTATTCAGATAGCCGGTCATGACCTGCGGTCCGCGCACCCACAGCTCGCCTTCCTGGTTCGGGCCCAACTCGAGCCCGGTCGCGGGATCGACCAGTTTGCATTCTGTGTTCGGCGCCGCCGTACCCACCGCGCCCAGTTTCATATCGTCCGGATGTGACGGACTGCTGTGCGTTACGGGACTGGTTTCGGTCATGCCATAGCCTTGTCGGATGCCGCAGCCAACGCGCTCCATGCACTGGCGAGACAGATCCACACCCAACGGCGCGGCGCCTGAGAAGATCATCTTCAAACTTGATAGATCGTAGTTATCAATGATCGGATTCTGCGCCAACTGCAAAACGATCGGAGGAACGACGTGCGAAAGCGTGACCCGATACTCTTGAATCAGGCTGAGAAATTGTTCGAGGTCGAATCGTGACACCATGACAATCGTCGCGCCCATGTGCAGTCCCATGTTGAGCACGACGACCAGACCATAGATGTGAAATAGCGGCAAGACGCAAAGCAGAGTGTCATCACGGGTAAAATACTCCAACCCGTCCATCTGCCGCATGTTCGCCACCAGATTGTAGTGCGTGAGCATTACGCCTTTTGGCAGTCCGGTGGTACCGCTGGAATATGGCAGTGCGACCAGATCTTCCCGCGAATTGATCTCTACGCTCGGGACGTCACCATCACTTTGCAGCAGCGAATCGAAGGGCGTGGCATTTTCCGCTTTGCCAAAGACGAAGAGCTCTTCAACTTTAGACTTCTCGGTCGCTTCGCGCGCCTTATCTACGAACTGCGGCGAAGTCACCAGCAACCGGGCTCCCGAGTTATTCAGTTGGAACGCAGCTTCTTCGGCGGTGTAGAGGGGATTTACCAGGGTACTGATTCCTCCCAGCATGGCCACCGCGTGAAAGGCGACACCGTACTCGGGACAATTCGTGCTGAAGATTCCGAAGACGTCGCCTTTGCGAAAACCTCTTTGGGCCAGGCTGGCGGCTGTGCGGCGCACTGCGTCCTCGAATTGGCCATAGGTCAGAATGCGGCCGCTAGGCCCATCGATTAGCGCCCGCTTGTCCTTGAATTCGCCCGTCGTTTGAAAAATGAAGTCGGTGATTGAGACTTCAGGAATGGAAACGTCAGGATATGGTCCGCGAAAGATCATGAAGTGACAGTGTGCGCTTCAACAAGCGCTCGCGTTAGTCATAGCACTAAATGGATTTGAAATCCTCTGCGCTACCTCTGTGTTCTCTGCGTCTCTGGGGTGAGTATATTTGAAGGACTGCTCACCGCAGAGACGCGGAGGTCGCAGAGACTGCGCAGAGAAGAACTGAAAGTATCTACTGCTGAAGTATTTTCCAAACGTTCTCAGGTCTCACCGGCATATCAAGATGCTTCACTCCGTACGGTGACAACGCGTCAACGATCGCATTAACTATCGCTGGTGTGGCGCCAATGGTTCCGGCCTCGCCGACGCCTTTGACACCCAGCGGATTCACCGGCGAAGGGGTTTCGGTCCGATCGAGTTCAAACCAGGGAAGCTGAGAAGCCCTGGGTATCGCATAGTCCATTAACTCGCCGGTCACCAGTTGCCCTTGCTCGTCGTACACGACTTCCTCGTATAACGCCTGGCCAATTGATTGGACAATCCCGCCATGGATCTGGCCGTCGACTAAAAGCGGATTGATCACTTTGCCGCAATCATCTACGGCAACATAGCGCAGAAATTTTGTCTCGCCGGTTTCTTTGTCGATCTCGACGACACAGATGTGCGTGCCGAACGGAAAGGTAAAGTTCTTAGGCTCGAAAAAGTAAGTTGCCGATAAGCCCGGCTCAGTATCAGGAGGAAGTTCTTTCGCGATGTGGGCCGCCAAAGCAATTTCCTGAATCGTCAGACTAGTACGGCCTTCTGTCTGTGGTTCCGGAAGAGCGCCGGCGGGTGCTTCACCGACGGGTACCACGGGATCAGACGTTCCGGTTGCGGGTGCGTCACCTGCCGGCAAGGAATAACGGCCCCCTTCGAAAGACAGACTCGACGCGTCGCCCTGCAACATGTGTGCGGCGATCTTCGCGGCCTTCTCTTTCAGTTTTTGAATGGCGATGAGCACGGCCGTCCCGCCCACCGCAGTCGCGCGGCTACCGAAAGTCCCAATGCCGTATTGCACTATCGCAGTGTCGCCGTGAATAACAGTCACGTCATTGAGGTCCACGCCAAGTTCATCGGCAGCGATTTGCGAGAACGACGTTTCCTGGCCTTGTCCGTGGGGAGATGCGCCGGTCATGACCGTCACCTTGCCGGTCGGCTCAATACGCACCGTCGCGCTTTCCCAACCGCCGGCGGGCATGGCCTGTGACGGACCAAGGGCGCAGATTTCGACATAGCTCGACATGCCGATACCGATTATCTTTCCTTCCGCACGCCCTTTAGCTTGCTCATCGCGAAGCTTTGCATAACCGGAAAGATCCAGGGCTTTAGCGAGAGCGCCTTCATAGTCTCCGCTGTCGTAATCCAGTCCGGTGGCGGTGTGAAAAGGGAACTCATCTTTGCCTGGAAAGTTTTTGCGTCGCACTGCAACGGGATCGATTTTTAGTTCAGCGGCGACTATGTCCATAGCGCGCTCGACGACATAGGTCGCTTCCGGCCGCCCGGCGCCGCGGTAAGCGTCGGTGGACATCTTGTTGGTGAAGACACCCGTCACATTCATTTGGATCGCCGGAATTCGATAAGCACCAGAGAGCATCAGGCCCGTCAACGTCGGAATCGCCGGCGTTAACAGTTGATGATAGGCGCCCAGATCGGCAAAGACGTTATAGCGAAGACCGGTGATAGTGCCATCGTCCTTACAGCCAACTTCCACGGTCCCGACCTGAGCGCGACCATGAATCGTGGCCTGAACATTCTCGCGGCGCGACTCGATCCATTTGACAGGTTTGCCCAGTTGCATCGAGATCCAACTCAGCAAAGCTTCTTCCGCATAGACATTCAGCTTCGATCCAAACCCGCCGCCGACTTCGGGAGTGATCACTCGCAGCTTGTGCTCCCCCAAACCGATCATCAGGGCGACCTGAGTACGCATCAAGTGAGGAATCTGGGTCGATGACCAGAGCGTCAGTTCTTCTTCGCCGGGAAAATAACGAGCCAGCACACCGCGCCCCTCCATGGCGATGGGCGCCAGGCGTTGATGAACCATTCGTTGCTTAATGATGTGATCGGCCGCGTTCATCGCCGCGTCGATATCACCTTCGCCCGAGGTCAGCGTGTAAGCGATATTATTGCCGAACTTCTCATGAACTACCGGGCCGCCTTTCGCGGCTGCTTCAACGTCGACGACAACCGGCAGCTCTTCATAATCAACTGAAATCAGATCGACAGCATCGCGGGCGAGGTACTTATCCGTGGCGACGACTGCGGCAATCGGATGGCCCACAAAGAGGGCTTTGTCAGTGGCGAGCACCCGGTAGTCGGGAACCTTCAAATCGGGCAGCGCGGCGGCGCAGGGAACCGGACCAACTTTGGTGGCGACGTCTTTGCCTGTATAGACGGCGACCACGCCCGGAGACTTCACTGCTTCAGCCACATCAATCCCCGCGATGTGCGCATGGGCGTAGATCGAACGCACGAAAGCTACGTGCAACGTATCGGGAAGCCGGATGTCATCCACGTAGTGCGCCAGGCCTTTGATCAGCCGTGGATCTTCAGTTCGTTTGATTCTTTGTCCGACGTACTTGCTCATGATCTCCCCCGTAGCACAGGCTGCCAGCCTGTGCTTTCCCTTACCAATAGCAGGCTGGCAGCCTGCTATACATTCGTCTTCTTCGCCGCGTACTCGACCGCTTCAACGATATGCTGGTAGCCGGTGCAACGACATAGATTACCTTCCAGACCGTGACGGATTTCAGCCCGCGTTGGATCGGGATTGCGATCGATTAGTTGACTGGCCGCGATGATCATTCCGGGCGTGCAATAACCGCATTGCAACCCGTGCTTCTCCCAAAATCCCTCCTGCATCGGATGCAGGTTACCATTAGCAGCCAGACCTTCGATCGTTGTGATATTCGCGCCGTTAGCCTGGACAGCAAACATCGTGCATGACTTAACGGCCTGGCCGTCCACCAGCACGGTGCAGGCGCCGCAAATCGAAGTTTCACACCCGATGTGCGTACCAGTTAGCGACAACAGATCGCGCAGATAATGAACCAGCAACAACCGCGGTTCGACTTCGTTGTGATGATCGACACCATTCACGTTGACACTGATAGCCTGTTTCATAAGCTACCTTTCTTGATCTCGAAAGCGTTGGAAGATACTTCGTATGAGGGTTCTTCTAAGCCAGTTCTGACTGAAAGTCAAATTTTGATTAGTTTGCAACCGCGAGGCGTTCTGCAATTCAGCTCGGGGTGGAGGTCAGCAAACGGAGCGCGGACATCCTGTCCGCCAGTGGGCGAAGCCCGCTCAGGCTTTGCAGTGAGGATTCCGTAGGTGGTTCGCGCTACGCGCTCTGGCGAACAGGGTGTCCGCGCTCCGCGGTGACGCTGGGGCCGGTTGCTTAGACCGTCGCTTTGTGAATCTGTCGCTTCAGACGATGGATGCGTCGGCGCACGGCCTTGAGTTGAGTGTGATCATGGGCCGCGATGGCACTGGTGCGTCGTTCTTTCAGTTCCTTAATGCGTGATTTGATCGCGGCCTTGTCGATTCCCACTACCACATGGTGCTCGTGCATTTCGATGTTGAGCGCTGTGCAGAGCGCCACCACCAGGTGCTCTTTATTTAGCTGCGTGTAGCCCTGCACCGCTTCGTGTTCGATGTCTTTGGCGATCTCGCGCAGTTCGGCCAGGGTTTTGTGTTTGAGTTCGTTATGGGTGTACGCCATTCGTGTTCGTGCTCCTCACTCCGCTTAACAATTTCCGTGATTTGTGAATATTTCTGACATATCATGTCGAACCAGCCATGCCGAGTCAAATTCAGGGACGAAAGCGAAAAATTGTGATCCGGGTGGTTGTGATCGTGTTGGTGCTGCTTGTCTGCGGCGTGCTTTACGATCTCTACTATCCTCGAACCACGCAAATGCGGGAGTTCAATCCCGATGAGGTGGCGCGTCTCGAGACCGCCATGTGGCGCTCTTATTACGACAAGCAGCGCCTGCAATTGTTCAATCAGTTGGCTGAGTTGCTGCGCTTGCAGTATGGCCTGTCGCAGCTTAAATCGAACCAGGTCGCCTATTACGGGGCGAATGCTGCTTTTGTTTTCAAGCAGGGTCAACAACGTTCGGACTACGAAAAAGCTTTGCCGGATCTGTTGAAGTTCTATGGCGCGATTCGCAAAATGAGTGATATCCCGTTCGACGTGGACCGGGCCGCACGACTGGAACTCGACTGGTGGATCATTCATCGCCAGCGGGACCAGCACGCCCCTGGTGATTTGGCTAAAGCCCTGGCGGAATTGCAGGCCGAGATTTATCACGTGCCGGTCGATCGAGTTTTGGAGCACGGACGTTTGCGTGCTGAGGCGATGACTGTGCGCGATACTCAGGCAGAGAAGGGCGGTGTTACCGAAGCCGATTGGGCGCGCATAAACGAATTGTTGAAAGAATCCTGGGGATCTTTGGCGAAGGCCGTGAAAGCGTAGAGTTTGGAGTTCCGCCTTCAGGCGGTGCTCCGATTTGCAAATAAGGCCGCCCGAAGGCGGAACTCCAAACTTTCTCAGAGAGATTGCAGC
>JAWWPL010000329.1:0-6064 GCA_033850605.1 Blastocatellia bacterium
CTTTCGATGCCTTACGCCATTCTATCAGGCGCGCTGCCCGCGGCTCGGATGGGTGTCTATATGGGGATCTTCAACTTTTTCATCGTGATCCCGGAGATCATCGCATCCTTGTTTTTTGGCCGCATCATTCGCGCTATCTTTGGGCCCAACAGCACGATTGCACCGCTCTACATGGTGATGGCGGGCGGAGTGTTCATGTTGATCGCCGCGGCGCTGGTAACTGTGGTCAGCGATGTTGCCGATCGCATCGTTCCGCAAGAGGCCGTGATTGAAGCCGACAAGCATGAGTTGTTTACCGTGCCGGGGTCGGTGCAGCCGGTGCCCAGCACCGGATTGATCGATGAAGAGTGATGTCGAAAGACGAACCGATCCACGAACCCAAACGAAACTAACCCAAACTGATTGGTGTGATTTCGTGGATCGTAGCTCCTGCCCGGATTTTCCAAGAGTGGCCAGGAGCCCGGGAGAAGTTTTCCGCGAGCAGCTTAGACAAAGAACGGTGAAAGTGAAGATGCAAAGGAAATGGTCGAAAGGGTTCTTGTGTTGGGCGATTGTCGTTGGATTGCTCATCGCTGCAACTGGTCGGGCTCAGCCACCGGCGTCCGACCTGTCAAAGGTATCCGCTCGTCCGGCGCGCGATTGGGTGCGCGACGGTGTGATCTATGAGATCTACCCGCGGGCTTTTTCTGCCGAAGGAAACTTCACCGGCATCACTGCGCAACTTGATCGGCTCAAGAACCTCGGCGTTACGATCCTTTGGCTGATGCCGATCCATCCCATTGGCCAGGAAAAGAAGAAGGGAACTATCGGCAGTCCTTATGCAGTGCGCGATTACTATGGCATCAATCCCGACTATGGCAGCAAAGACGATCTCAAACGTTTGATCAGCGAAGCGCACAAACGCCGCCTGAAAGTGATCATTGATATCGTGGCCAATCACACGTCATGGGACAGCGTAATGATGAAATGGCCCGAATTCTATCGACATGACGCCGCCGGCAGAATCACCTATCCGCACGACTGGTTCGACGTAGCGCAGTTGAATTATGACAACCCGAAATTGCGCGAATACATGACTGAGATGCTCAAGTTCTGGATTCGCGAATTTGATCTCGATGGCTTTCGCTGTGACGTAGCGGCCGATGTGCCGAGCGATTTCTGGGAAAAGGTCCGAGCCGAACTGGACAAGATCAAGCCGGACATTTTCATGCTGGCCGAAGCTCACAAAGCGGATCTGGAGGTCAAGGCATTCGAGGTCGATTACTCCTGGCCCCTGCACAGCGCGCTGACCGACGTTTTACAGGGACGCGCCCGCGCTTCTGATTTGCGCGCCGCCTGGGAGGATGAAGTCAGGGAGTGGCCAAGGGGAGCGTTGCACATGCGCTTCTCGGACAATCATGACGAGCGCCGGGCCATTGCTCGTTTCGGCGAACCAGCTGCGCTGGCTGCATCGGCTTTGGTGTTTACTCTGGATGGAGTGCCGCTGCTCTATAACGGCATGGAAGTAGGCGACACGACTGAGTCCGGCGCGCCCGCTCTGTTTGAAAGACTTCCAGTGTTCTGGGCCATCGCTGAACGCCGGCCGGAATTCCCGCGGTTCTATCAAAGGATGATTGCCCTGCGCCAGGCAAGCAACGCGTTACGGCGCGGGTCAGTGGAATGGCTGCACAATTCGGACGAATCGCGAGTTGTGACTTATGTTCGACGCGGTGTCGATGACGAAGTGCTGGTCGCAATTAACTTTTCAAATCAGCCTTTTCTGGGGGTCGTCGAAGCTGGTCATTCTTCGACCTATGCCGAGATCACTCCGGATGTGGGCGCCCCGCAGCCGCCCGATGCTCCCATCGTTGAGAATTCTGCTAAGCAACGTTCGGTTGGTCTGCCGGCGATTTCCCTTCCGGCCTGGGGCTATCGGATATTTCAACGGAAGTTGAGATAAAGCCGTTTCATTTTGCCTTTCCCAAAAAGTCGATCCGCTTGCGTGAGGCCGGTCAATGCTGGGAACGCGGACGGCCCGTCCGCATCGAGTCTAAGGCGCGTTATTTCCGATATCGAAGACAGCCAACGTTTTTCGCGCTGCGCGCTCAGTGCGGACGGGCCGTCCGCGTTCCCAGCAATCGATTGTCTCCGTTCTAACCCGGTCGCAGCCGACCGACCGACTTTTTGGGCAAAGCCCTTTCATGCTGCTTTGTGCAGTCGTGCCCTGGCTGCTGGGCCAACTCCATACTTCACGAGGCCCGCACTCTGGAGCGCTCGCAGCACCTCAGGGTTGCGCATAAACCAGTGCCAAACATTTTCGCTGCGAGCGTTTTCCGCGCTTAGCAGAATGATACCCACATTGATCCCGATCACATCACTGTCAGTCCAAACGGTGTTGGGATTAAAGGCATCGACGAATCCATACCGGCCGTAGATGCGCTCACCAAACTTCTCGCGCATCTCGCGCAGAGCGGCTATGCTGAGCTCCGGCGTAAACATCAGAGAGCCCCCGGCCGCCGCGGGGACCACCGTCCCATCGATCGCCGGATCGAGCGGAGGCCCGCCCCATGCAAGGTACCCGGTCGCGCTGTCTGAAGCCGTGATCCCCCAGACGTTCGCGCCATAGCCGGGAAATTTGTGCGACAGGTTTATGCAAAACGCCCGATGCGCCAGCGTGGCTTCGATCGAGTTCTTAAAATAATCAATGTGGTCTCCAGCGGTTTCCCGGCGCTGCCGATAATCAATCCAGGCGTGCGCGTATTGGTGCATGAACAGTGGGACCCCGATGGTGGTGAAGTACCCATGGCGTTCGTAGCGGTAGCGATCGCGCCACAGAGCGTACCAGGAACTTGGAGAGATGGCATGCTTCGGCGATCCAATCGCCAGAAGATAAAGAATGGTGTCTTCGCTGTAGGTGTCCCAGCGTGGTTTTAGAAAGCCGGTCTCGGGTTTCCAGCCATGCGAAAGAAGCAGAGCATCGCCGTTCAGCATCCAGCGAAAGTCGACGCGGTCATAGATCAGCGTGGCCAACTCACTGATCTCCCGATCGTCGCGAAAGTATTGGCGCGCGGTCAGCACCCCGCCAAGCAGCAGTGCCGTATCTATCGAAGAGACTTCGCTGTTCCATCTACGCTGCCCGGTTTTTGTGTCCAGCCAGTGATAGAACCAACCGTGTTCCTGAAAAGCTTCTCGAGCAAAGAACCGCAAAGTATTGCGCGCGCGTTCGCGTGCCTCTGTGGGTGCAATCCAATGGCGCTCAGACCCTATGCACAGGGCGGTTAAGGCAAAGCCAGTCGCCGCAATGCTCCCCACGTTTTGATGATCTTGATCGAGGGGTGCAGCATCCATCCGCGCGCGGTCAGGCACCAGTCCGGTTTTCGGATCACCCTGATCCCAGAAATAACGAAACGAGCGCCGTTCGAGATCTTCAAGGAATTGTTCGTCGGTCGCCGAGAACCTGTTGGCCGCCTGAGGGCTTTTAAGAGAGGCCAGCCCAATTCCGGATGCCGGTGAAAGATAAACCAACAACAGCAGGGCCGAGGCCAGACAGGAACGCAAGGGAAAGACTGCATGACCGCTGGGTGAATGCATGAGGTTCTTCAACGGACCGGCCTATTCGACGACAAACTTTGATTCGACGAGATCTTCCGAACTCGAGCCGACCATTACTTTAAATTCACCTGGTTCAACTACAAATCTCATCTCGCGATTGTAGAAACCCAGAGACTCAGAGCCCAGGGTGAATTCGACGCGCCGTTTCTCGCCCGGCCGCAGAGTTATCCGTTGAAAACCTTTCAGCTCTTTTACGGGCCGGGTCATGCTGGCCGCCAAATCGCGAATGTATAGCTGGACGACTTCATCGCCGGCGCGCCGGCCCACATTCTCGACCTCGACGGTCACCGTGAGTTTACCGTCCGGACGAATGCGCTGAGTGCTGAGCTGTAGATTGGTGATCTTGAATTGCGTGTAACTAAGTCCAAAGCCAAACGGGAACTGCGGGGTCCAGGGCACGTCCAGGTATTTTGACGTATATCGGCTGTTCGCGTCGGGCGGTCGTCCCGTATTCATGTGGTTGTAGTAGATCGGCACCTGTCCCACCGCGCGAGGGAAAGTAACCGGAAGTTTGCCGCCAGGATTCACGTCGCCAAAGAGCACGTCAGCGATCGCATTACCGGCTTCGGTACCGCCCATCCAGGCCTCGAGGATCGCCGGCGAATTGTCGACGATCCACCCGACAGTCAAGGGACGACCATTCATCAGCACCACAACTGTTGGCTTGCCGGTGGCGTGCACTGCCTTGACGAGATCCATCTGGCGGCCGCTTAGATCAAGTGAACTTTTGGAAGCAGCTTCGCCAACCGTCTCGGAAGTCTCGCCCACAAATATGATTGCTATGTCGCTGGCTCGCGCCAACGTTACCGCTTCGGCAAAGCCGGCCGTCGAGTCGCCCAGCGTGTCACAACCTTTCGCATAACCCACTTTTGTTTTGGGTGAAACCTTGGCTTTAATGCCGGCCAAAGGAGTGATCGTGTCGTCGGGTTTACCATCGCCCGCCCACCAGCCAAGCGGAGTGCGACGGTCATCGGCCAAAGGTCCGATCACTGCGATCGATCCAACGCTGGGGCTAAGCGGCAACGCCGCATGATCATTTTTCAAGAGGACCATCGAGCGTCCCGCAATCTCACGCGCGGCGGCTCGGTTTGTGCGGGTCAGCAGGATTTCGGTTTCAGATGCTTCCCTGGTATACGGATGGTCGAACAGCCCCAGACGAAACTTAATACGCAAAATCCGGCGCACCGCTTCATCAATTGTGGCCTGCGACACCTTTCCGTCTCTTAATAGTCCAGGGCCTTGCTCATTGAATAGACGACTAACCATCTCCATGTCGACGCCCGCGTTCAGCGCTGCCTGCGCGGCTTCTTTATCATTGGCCGCGACGCCATGATTGATAAGTTCCTTTACTGACGTATAGTCGCTGACGACGAAACCATCGAACTTCCATTCACCACGCAGGACCCTGGTCAGAGTGAAGGGATTCGCGGAGGTAGGCACGCCGTTGAGATCGTTGAAGGCGCTCATCACCGTGCCCGCACCGGCGTCGATCGCGGCCTTAAAAGGAGGAAAGTAGATCTCGCGCAAGGTCTGCTCAGACATGTCCGTGCTGTTGTAATCGCGTCCCCCTTCCGCGGCGCCGTACGCGACCCAGTGTTTAGCACAAGCGAGGATCTTGCCTGGCGTGCTGTAGTCATTTCCCTGGAAGCCCAGCACGCGCGTCCGCGCGAAAGCGGCGCCCAGATACGGATCCTCGCCGGCGCCTTCGGTGATGCGGCCCCAGCGCGGATCGCGCGCAATATCCAGCATGGGCGCAAACGTCCAGCGCACGCCCGACGCATATGTTTCCTGGGCGGCGATGCTCGTCGACCTTTCGGCCAGGGTAGGATCCCAACTACTTGCTTCGGCCAAAGGAATAGGAAAGATAGTGCGGTAACCATGGATGACATCGAACCCGAAGAGGAGCGGAATTTTCAAGCGCGATTCTTCCACCGCAATCCGTTGCAGTTCGTTGGTGCGCTGGGCGCCGCGGACGTTCAGGGTTGAGCCGAGCAGGCCTTTGCGGACAAGTTCACGGTGCTCAGGCCGAAAATTTCCGTTACCTTCGCCATCGAGTTGCTGCAGTTGTCCGAGCTTTTCTGCGAGAGTCATCTGCGCCAGGAGCGCGTTGATTTTCGCTTCGTTGTTCGATCGACGCTGGGCGGAATTGGGTGCGACGGCAAAGACGAGTGCGAGAGCCAGGACCAGAAAGCCGAATTTGACGAGTCTCATTTTTATTATCCTCATTTAACGTCGTGAGCCTTCCGGTCAATTTTTAGAGTTCAAGTAGCTTTGCCCAAAAAGGCGATTCACTGAGTCCGCGTTTAGCCCACCTTCTGGTGGTGTCTTAATTTGCGGGAGACAGTCCGAGGACGGCATGGAGTCAGTACCGGGAGCGGTAGCGACCGGGTCGCAACTTGCCCACGATCCAGGATCGCGATCACGAGACCCGGTCGCTACCGCTCCCGGTACTGACCTCATCCTCAAATTAAGA
>JAWWPL010000339.1:0-5119 GCA_033850605.1 Blastocatellia bacterium
CAGGCCCGGGCGAACATCCATTCCAGCTCAATCCGCTGGGACGCATCACCGAAGAGTTCATCTATTTTGCCGAGAAGCATCCCGATCCCGGAATACCGTATACGCCGATCGCCTTTCTGCTCGACCCTGCACATGGTTGGGACATGACTGACTATCCGCAATGGCCCTTCGAAGTTTCTCAAATCAATCGCAGCGATCGCGCGTTGCGCGAACTCTTCGGCGCGGCTTTCTATCCCGGACCGGTGCGCGAGGGCGAGCCTGCCAGCGGCGAGCGCCAAGCCTTCGTGCCGGGAATCTTCGGAAATATTTTTGACGTGGTGGTGGCTTCGCTGGTCCAAAGTCCAAAGTCCAATGTCCAAGATCGACCCACACCTGGGAGCGCGGACGTCCCGTCCGCAGTGAGCGCCACAAGCGCGAACAAGAGTCGCCTCTTATCTCCGATCAACGCTATCGATGCGTACCACGCAATAATAGTCGGCGGTCGAATCGACTGGACGAAAGAGTGGGTCGACAAACTCGGTTCATACGTTCGAAACGGAGGAACACTGGTTCTCAACTCAGCCCAAATCAAAGGCCTCCCAAACGATCTTCTCGGCGTTCGCATGATCGGCGCCACCGCCGAAGCCCATAATGCGAAATGCCTGTCCCCCAACGAACCAGAACAGGATTTGCACGGACAAATATTTCGTTACGATCGCGTGGAAGCAAGAGGCGCTGATGTTCTTATCGCCGTGCCGACTGGCGATCCGCTGGTAACCGTGAACAAAGTCGAACGGGGCCGGGTGGTCTTCATTGCCTTGCCCGATCTTTTGGGCGAAGACGAACGCCTAACGCCCTTTGTGGCTCACTTACTCGTGCATCTCGCTTCTGAAGCGACTCCGGTTAAGGTCGACGGCGACGTCGAATACATGATTAATCGCACAGCTCGTGGATGGGTAGTGACGCTGTTTAACGACAACGGCGTGTTCAAGCCCCAGCAGGGAATGGCGGAGGTTGATCGCAGCGCGAGTGTGAATGTGACGATAAGCTTGCGTGGCTCTGGGATTTCGAATGCTAATGAATGGATGTCGGATCGAGAGTTAACGGTAAAGAAGCAAGCGGGCTCTGATAGCGTAACTCTCAATATCGCTGCCGGAGGGATTGCGGTGGTCGAGTTGCGCAGCGGTAATTAGAAGTTTTTCTCCCTCTCCCACTGGGAGAGGGTTGGGGTGAGGGCTTACAGGAGCCGACCCTCATTAATACTTTTGTCTTCGAATGCCACTCACCGCCTACGAAGCACGAATGAGGGGGATGGTTTACTCTCGCAAGCCCTCATCCCCGGCCCTTCTCCGAATGGGAGAAGGGTGAAAACCATCTACTTCGTAATCACGTTCCCGTCCGCGTCATACATCGTCACGTCGCCAAACGGCGTTACCTGGTCCTTCACTTTGTCCCAATCACCCACGATCACGACCGCGGCGCGGTAGGTATCGAAGTATTTCGCCGAGACGCGTTGAATATCCGCGATAGTCAAAGCTTCGATCCGCGGGCGAAAATCTTCGATGAAGCTTTTCGAAAGGTCGTAGGTGTAGACAGTGTTAATTCGTCCGGCCAGACCGGCCTGACTGGCCAACTCAACCGAGAAGTTGCCGGTGCTGTATTCCTTGGCCGCATTCAATTCTTCCTCGGTGACCGGTAGCACGCGCATGCGGTCGAGTTCATAAAATATCTCAAGCAGCGTCGGCCCGGTGACTTCATTGCGCACGAACGCGCCCGCCACAAACGAACCGGAGTAAGCCTGGGTGTTCGAGGAACTGAAGGGCGAATAGGTATAGCCCTTGGCCTCGCGGATGTTGCGAGTCAGGCGCGAGTAGAACGAACCGCCGTAAATTGTGTTCGCGGTGCGCAGCGCAAAGTAGTCTTTGTCTTTCCGCGCGATGCTGACGTTGCCGATGTAGATGGCCGATTGAATCGAGCCGGGCCGGTTGACGAAGTAGATCTGGCGCTTATCGCGACTGGGCGGGGCCGGATTGTCAGGAGCCGGAACCGCCGCAGTCTTCCACTCACCAAACGCCTTCTGAATTTCCGCAAAGGTTTTGTCCGGATCGATGTCGCCGACCACGATCAGATGCGAAGTGTTGGGGACATAATAGCTGGCCACGAAATGGCGCAGGTCCTCGCGCGTCAATGCATTGATCGACTTTTCGTCGGGAACGACAAAGCCATACGGGTGATTGCCAAAGACCGCTTTCTGAAATCTTTCGTTAACCAGAAAGCCGGCGTCGGCCCGGCCGGCGCGAATTCCTTGAATCGTGTTGTCTTTGGCCAGCTTGAGTTCATTCTCGGGAAACGCGGGATGTTGGGTGACGTCGCTCATCAAATCGAACATCCGTGTCGAAAATTCAGATAACGCCGAAGCCGTCATCGAAGACGAATCAGCATCGCTCCCTACGCCCAGCGTGCCGCCGATCGAACGCAGTTCTTCCTTTATCTGTTTACTGGTGCGGCTCTCAGTGCCTTCGTTGGCGACGCCCGCGGCTATCTGGGCGATGCCGGGGTGCCGCTCGCGATCCGTCGCAGTGGTTGCCGATCGAAAAGTCAGGATCGCCGTCACCTTGGGCACGTTGGCCAAAGGCGCCAGGATTACCGTCAAGCCATTGCTCAATTTCCGTTCGGTGATTTTGGGAAGATTGAGCGGGCGGACGGTGCCCGGCGGCGGCGGAGTCTTTTGCTGCGCCGCGGCGGGGATTGCAAGCGCGAGTCCCAGGATCAGGGTGGAGAGAAGAGTCGTCATTTTCGGATACCTTTCAATAAGATTGGCGGATGTCACAAACCAACTCGTTCGGTTCAGATTTCGAGTGCCACCGTGTACGTGCAATCAACAACGAGTTCAATCGGCGTTTGGACTCTCTCTCCCTTTGGGAGAGGGTTGGGGTGAGGGTCTAAGCGCGAAGGCTCCTTTTGACTCGGTTGTCTTCGATAAACACCACGGATGGTTCCAAAGACTACTTCGCGCTAAGCTTCGCACCCTCATCCCCGGAGTAAATCACTCAGGAACCTAACTCTGAACAACCACCGTTACTCAGCAGGCTTGGCCTCAGGCACGCGATCGATCACCGTCCGATTGCCGGCAATCAGGTATTTCTTTGCCGCGTCGCGAATCTGCTGCGCAGTAACTTGCTCAAATGGACTCAACAGGGAATTGATCTGTTTCGGATCATCGCGGAACAGAGCCAGAACCGACAACAGATGGGTTTTGCCATAAGTCGATTCGAGCTGGTTGTAAAAGTTAGATCGATAACGAACCTTGGCGTCGGCCAGCTCTTTCTCAGTAATGCCCTTCGCTACCAATTCGGCGATGACTGCATCCATCTCTCTCACGACTTCGTCAGCGGTATGCCCCGGCTTATAAGTCGTGCGCGTTGTCATGATCATCGGTCCGTTGTAATCGAATTCGTTGCCGAAGTAGTTCAAGCCGCCGGACAGATCAAGCGTCAATTCTTTCTCCTTGACCAGCCGTTGGTACCAGCGTGAACTGTCATCGCCCTGCAGGATCTGGACCAACAAAGCCATTGCCGGAAAGTCCGGCGAACTCTGGGCCGGAATGTGATATCCGGTAGCGAGAGCCGGCAGATTTGCCAGCTTGTCCTTTTCATTTACGCGTTTTTCTTTTGTCTGGGCGGGTTCAGCAAGATCGGGCGGCGGCGGCGTTGGTTGCTGAGGAATGCCGGCGAAGTGTTTTTCGACCATTCGCTTCACTTCGTTTGCATCGACGTCGCCGACAATGGTTAGAACGGCATTATTGGGCGCGTAGAAAGTTTTGAAGAAGTTGCGCACGTCCTGGATCGTGGCCGCATTCACCTCGGCCAGATCGCCGTAGCCATTGTGCGAGTTGTTCCAGTTAGTGAAAGCGTTCTGCCACAGATCAATCCACTCAAAAAACTGGTACGGCGTGTTGAGCACGTTCACCCGAATCTCTTCGCTGACAACGTTCTGCTGGTTCTTCAGGTTCTCTTCGCTGATGTCGAGGGAGCGCATTCGATCCGATTCCAGCCACAGGCCCGTCTCGACCCGATTACTGGGCAGCGTCTCGTAGTAGTTAGTGTAGTCAAAGTCGGTATGCCCGTTGGTGCTGCCGCCGTTGGCCTCGACATACTTGGCATGCTCAAACTTTTTCACGTTGGCCGACCCTTGAAACATCATATGCTCGAAGAGATGAGCAAAGCCGGTGCGCCCCTTTGGTTCGACACGAAAACCAACGTTGTAGTAGACGCCCACGGTCACGACCGGAGCGACGTGGTCTTCAGAGATCACCACCTTCAATCCGTTGGGAAGTTTGTAGTACACCACGGGAACTTCAACGGGCTTCGCTGAAGCTGAGGGCAGACAAATCGCGACGCTGGTTAGGGCCAAAAGAGCAGCGGCGAGTTTTTGGGTGCTAATCATTCTTGATAACCTCGCTGAAGAGAGTTTCCGAATTGCAAAATTAATCGTCCTGATCTGAGAGCGCCGACGAAGTTTACGCCAAGTTACGGCCTCTGTAAGAAAAAAGTTTCGCTGGTTTTCGCGATCCTCGGATTGCACTCCGACCGTGGAGGTATTAAATTCAATTTGCCGGATATGTCTCCAATTGCGCGTAGGTTTTTTATCGGTGGCGAGGTGCAGGGCGTGGGTTATCGTTTCTTCACGCAGCGGGCCGCCGCGCGCCATCAAGTCGTGGGTTACGTAAAGAATCTCGACGACGGTCGGGTTGAGGTGCTGGCGGAAGGTCCAGCGAATCGGGTGGAAGCGTTCAAACACGAATTGGCCACCGGTCCTCGCTTCTCGTCCGTAAATCACGTCGAGGAGATCAATCTCGATCCTTCGGGATTGTACTCGGCCTTTCGCATTGAACAGTGAGGAGCTTAGTCTAATGATTCAACCGCGTGAAGTCAGTACCACCTGCGTGAGCGGGTGGGCCAAACAGCCAACCTTCATCTTGAGTGTTTGATTCACCCGCTCACGCAGGTGGTACTGACCTCATGATTCATTAGGGCGCCGACTTGAGAGTGTGTGTCAGAAGCCCGACCGTGAGGGAGGGCCACGCTCGTCAGCACTCATGTTGAGAAATCGCGGGCGCGATGTTTCGCCGGAGGCCGAT
>JAWWPL010000404.1:0-4175 GCA_033850605.1 Blastocatellia bacterium
AAAAGCAGCTCGCCGGCGCGCCCGCTGTTTTGGATTTACCGATCGACGGGCCGCGGCCCGCAGTCCAGACATTTCGCGGCGAGCAGTTGTCCTTCACCTTTCCCCAGAGGCTAAGCGACTCACTGAAGACGCTCAGCCGCAGAGAGGGGACGACGCTATTCATGACGCTGCTGGCGGCGTTTCAAACCGTCCTTCATCGCTATACGGATCAGGACGACTTGCTCGTGGGCACTGTCACGACCAGCCGAAAGCGATCTGAGTTCGACGAGTTGCTTGGGTTCTTTCTCAACACCCTCGTTCTGCGCACAGACCTTTCAGGTGATCCAACTTTCATCGAGTTACTAGCGCGAGTTAGAAAAGTGACCGTCGATGCCCTGGCCCATGGCGATGTCCCGGTTCATCGTTTGGTGAAGGAGCTGGATCGTGAGCGCGACCCGGCCCGTAATCCGCTCTTTCAGGTAATGTTTGTGCTTGAGCCGCCATTGCCCACGCCCGGCCCGGGATGGGAACTGAGTCAGGTCGACGTCGATGCGGGCATCGCCAGAGTCGATCTCTATCTCGAGCTCGACGATCGACCGGAAGGTCTCGTCGGCCGCTTCAGATATAACAGTGATCTTTTCAACGCTGCTTCCATCACTCGCATGCTAGGGCATCTCACCACTCTGCTGGAAGGTGTGGTAGCGAACCCGGAACGCGCCCTCTCGGACTATTCGCTGCGTTCAGAGGTAGAAACGGGCGGCGATCTGATTCACAACGACCGCATCCGTCCGGTCAACACGTTTACTACATTTGCGAAAGATGAGATCGAGCAATCGATCGGCGATCGCTTTGAAAGTCAGGTAGAGAAATATCCGCATCACATCGCCGTTAAGACCTCGACTCATGAATGGTCCTATGCGGAATTGAACCGGCGCGCTAATCAGGTGGCCCAGGCTATCCTCAGCCGACTGGGGGACGGCGAAGAAAGAATCGCCATTCTGTTTGACCATGACGCGCCCATGATCGCCGCCATGCTCGGCGCACTAAAGGCAGGCAAAACCTACGTGCCGCTCGATCCAAGTCATCCCCGCGAGCGTCTGGCACACCTCATCGAACATTCACAAGCGCGAGCACTTCTGACGAACAGCACAAATCTTGCACTCGCCGAGACGCTCCGAAGTAGCGCGGACTGCCAGTCCGCGCACACCGCTGGCAACTTCCCCGTGATCAACTCAGACAATCCAGATACCGCGGACTGCCAGGCTGCGCAGGCTGGCAGCCTGCGCTACATTGGCCCCGACAGACTCGCTTACATTCTCTACACCTCCGGCTCCACCGGGCAGCCAAAGGGCGTCATGCAGAACCATCGCAACGTGCTGCACTACATCCGCGCCTACACTAATAATCTGCACCTAAGCGCCGCCGATCGTCTGACGTTGTTGTCTTCATATTGTTTCGACGCATCGGTAATGGACATCTACGGCGCGCTGCTAAACGGCGCCACGCTTTATCCAATCGACATCAAACATGAAGGACTCGCCGGTCTGTCTCAGCAACTAATTGATGAGAAGATCACCATCTATCACTCGACGCCCACCGTCTATCGATATTTCATCAGCACCGTGGCACAGACTTCAGTCTGTGATCCTCGCGCCGCAGCGGTGGCACAGACTTCAGTCTGTGATCTTCCCGCGGCAAATCACAGGCTGAAGCCTGTGCCACTTACCGGCTTCCCCAATCTCAGGCTGGTGGTCCTGGGCGGAGAGAAAGTAGTTCGCAACGACATTGAGTTGTATCGCAAACACTTTTCAGACGACTGCCTCTTCGTCAACGGCCTCGGGCCCACCGAAGCAACTGTCGTCCTGCAAAACTTTATCGATAAGCAAACGGAAATCTCGGGAGACAACATCCCCGTCGGCTTTCCGGTCGAAGACACGGAAGTCTTGTTACTTAACAAGAACGGTAAACCTTCCGAGATATCAGGCGAGATCGCGATCAAGTCCGCGCATATCGCGCCAGGCTACTGGCGCAACCCTGAAGCTACCGCTAATGCGTTCGTCGACAGGCGAGACGTTAGCGCGCCCGATGGCCGACGGGGCACTAGCCCAACCGTCAGGGAGGGCTCCCCCCGGATCTACAAGACCGGAGACATGGGCCGCCGCTTACCCGACGGCAGCATACAGTTCGAGGGCCGCAAAGATTTCCAGATCAAGATCAGAGGTTTTCGCGTCGAGCTCGGCGAGATCGAATCCGCCCTAACCCAACACCCGCTCGTGCGCGAGTGCGTGGTAGTCGCAAACGAGAACGCTGCCGGAGACAAACGCCTGGTCGCTTACGTCGTACCGCAACAGGAATCAATCGCAGCTCTCTCCACCTTTCGGGGAGGGTTGGGGTGGGCGCTTACCGAGCCAAAGGCCCTCGCCCCCAACCCGTCTCCCAACGGAAGAGGGGAGCAAGCCGCCACACTCCGCGACTTCCTCAAACAGAAACTCCCCGAATACATGGTGCCGAGTTCGTTCGTCGTCCTCGACGCGCTGCCACTCACAGCCAGCGGCAAACTGAATCGCCGTGCTCTCCCGGCCCCCAATGATTCCGTAGCCGGAGTGACTGTTGTTGCGCCGCGAACTCCGCTGGAACAATCCCTGGCCGCGATCTGGGCTGACGTTCTGGAAGTCAAAGCGATCGGCATCAACGATAACTTCTTTGAGCTGGGCGGACACTCTTTGTTAGCGGTGCGCCTCTTCGCACAGATCGAAAAGAGACTTGGTAAGCGCCTGCCCCTGGTCACGCTTTTCCAGGCGCCGACCGTCGCCGAACTCGCGGCGGTGATGCAAAAGGAACAGAAGACCGACTGGTCTTCCCTGGTCGCTATCAATCCGATCAAACCCGCAGCGCAAACCACCGCGCCTTTCTTCTGCGTACACGCACTCGGCGGCAACGTGCTCGAGTATCGCGAGCTGGCGCAACATCTCGGCGAAGACCAGCCGTTCTATGGCTTCCAGTCGGCCGGGCTCGATGGCCAACATCCTCCGCACACGCGGGTCGAAGACATGGCGGCGCACTACCTCAAAGAGATGCGCGAGCTTCAACCCGAAGGACCATACTTCATCGGCGGTCGATCGCTCGGCGGCGTCGTAGCCTTCGAAATGGCCCAACAGCTTCGCGCGCAGGGTGAGCAAATTGGATTGTTAGCGTTGCTGGATACTTATCCTTCAGGCTATGCAAAGCTTCTGCGGAGCGAAGCAACTTTCACGGGTGTCGTCAAACGCGGCCTGAGACGGTCAAGGTCTCACCTGTTGAATCTGCGCAGTCTGGAGACAGCAGACAAAATCGTCTATGTGATAAGGAAGGCGCGGTTCGCTCCGCGCAAGCTTAAGAGCCAGGTGTGGCGGCGTGTGTATCAGATGTATCTAAGCGCCGGCAGGTCTCTGCCCAAGACACTGCGCGATGTAAAGGAATTCAACTCGCTGGCCGTGCGCAACTATGTCCCCAAAGTCTACGACGGATCGGTAACTCTCTTCTGGGCCAGCGAAGACCTGCGCACTTCAAAGGATCTGGTTGAAGGTTGGCGCGCCCTGGCCGGCGCCGGCATGGAAGTGCACGAGATTCCCGGCACCCACCTCGACATCATCAAAGAGCCCCACGTAAGCGACCTGGCCACTAAGTTGCGGTCTTGTCTAACGAACGCTCAAGCAAATCATAGATCGTAGCCGCTGGAGTCGCGGATCGCGGACATCCTGTCTGCCTGGAGCGCGAAGCGCGAACCTCATCTTGAAGATAAGGGGTGGCGAGTTGAGCGTGCTGCGCACGCTGGCGGACAGGATGTCCGCGCTCCAACCTGTCTCTCCGGTCTCCCTCTCCTTTTGGGAGAGGGTTGGGGTGAGGGCTTAGTACGGCGGCCACGGAATAAATTCACCGGGCTTTAGCCCGTTTTCGAGACGAGCCACTGGTCAATTCTTCAACGCTCTTGATGCAAGCGATGAATTCCTAAACGGATTGCGGGCTGAAGCCCGCAACACCGTTGTGGCCGTCTGCGCTCAGGCCCTCACCCCGATCCTCTCCCAAAGGCATTCATATACTTGACGGATCAGTGAACCTCTTTCCGGTAGAGAAAACGCCGAAGGCGTTCGTGAATTCCAGCCCAGGGCAACGCCCTGGGAGCCGAGATGAAATCAAATCAGGGAACTCTGAAAGAG